>CAZWWW010000026.1:0-13614 GCA_964637715.1 uncultured Phycisphaeraceae bacterium
AGTGTGACCCTGCTCGCCGCGGCGGTGGTGATCGTCGCGCCGTTGGTCGTCAGCGCTGAGCGGGCGGAAGCGGTGGTGGCGTCCGGGTTGGTGTGCGTCGGGGCCGGCGGAATCGCCATGATACCGCTGGTGCTCGCCGTAACGGCGTTTCCGACATACTTGATCCATGCGGGCATGGCGACGGTTACGCTGCGGCTGCTGTTGACGCTCGCCGTGGGGTGGGCGTATCTGGTGTGGGCGCAACCACCCCGGCAGACGTATTTGACGGCTATGGTTGGCTGGTATCTCGTGCTCCTTGTGGTGGAAACGGGTCTGACCTCGTACCTGACGCGGGCGGTCTGGCGAGCGCCGCGCGTCAACACAAACTGATTGCATGATTCAATACGCAACGATGATCGTTTCGGTCGTGATGGCCGCCGGTGACCCGCAGAGCCACGTCACCGCGCACGGTATCGCGCCGATCTTTCGTGATTGGAACATTCAGCTTCCGTTCGGCGAGTCCGCGCATTCGTTCTGGCTGACCAACCACCTGTTGATGTCGCTCGTGGCGGCTGTGCTGATGCTGCTGATTTTTATTCCCATCGGGCGGCGTTATCAGGCCGCTATGGCAGGCGTTCCAGTGAGCAAGAACGTCCCGAGCGGGTTCGCCAACATGATCGAGGGGCTGATGGATGTGCTGCGGACCGGCGTAGCCAAACCGGTGCTCGCGGAAAACACCGATCGCTTCATGCCTTTTCTGTGGACCGTGTTTTTCTACATTCTTATTTGCAACCTGCTGGGGCTATTGCCGATCGATGCCGTGTTGGGGTTGTTCGGTATCAAGCACGTGGGGGGCACGCCGACGGGCAATATCAACGTCACTGCCGGTCTGGCGTTGTGTGCCTTCATCATGATTCACTTTTCCGGTGTACGTGAATTGTACGAGCAACTCGTAGCCGGCACCTACAAACGCCATCAACACGAAGAGGAAAGCGGCAGCGTTGATGAGCACTGCGACTTGCATGAGCCTCACGATCACGCGCATCCGGTCGAGCCGATGGCCCCGGCGCCTGCGCTGTTGCTGGCGGTGACGATCTACATCTGGAACTTCGCCCCCCATGCGTTTCAGGTTGAGAAACCGCGCCCCCATCCGGGATTGCTCAAGCGGATCATCATGCTGGTCCTGTTCATCCCGATGCTGGCGTTTGAGCTCGGGGTGTTTGGGAACGCCGTGGCGCCGGGTGGATCGGGTGAGGTTGTGGGTCGATGGGTCGGTGCTGTGTTGGGGGTCGCCTATTCCGTAAACGCGCCGGGCTTGCACGCGCTCGATTTTCTTGACGTATTGATGTGGGGCTTCCTGTTTGTTCTTGAAGTCATCGGCGCAGTGGTTAAGCCCTTTGCGCTTTGCATTCGACTTTTTGCGAACATGGTGGCCGGGCATCTGGTGCTGGCGTCCCTGCTCGCTTTGATTCCGGTGCTCCACGGTATCACCGCGGGCTATCTGGCCAGTTCGCTGACGGTGGCTATCGGTTGTGTGTTGATGAGCTGCATGGAGCTGTTTGTTGCCTTTTTGCAGGCGTATATCTTCATGTTTCTCACGACGATTTTCATCGGAGCGGCCGTGCATCCGGAGCATTGACAAAAAACGCAACAGGCGCGCGATCGTGCGGTCTGCGTGCCTTACTGCCAAGAGCCTTGTTGGAGTAGCCGGCGCTCTGACGTTTGACTATTTAAGGCCGGAACAACAGCGACAACCGTTAAGGAGTGTTAAGGTATGTTTGATCTGCTCGCGCAAGCGACACAATTGATCGGCGACAAGGGCTTGGCGGCCCTCGGCGCCGGACTCGGGATAGGCTTCGTGGTCATTGGAGCCGCCAAGGGTATCGGTCATCTCGCCGGTGAGGCGGTCACCGCCACCGCACGCCAGCCTGAAGCGGCGGGAAAAGTCTTTTTGGCCATGCTGATCTCGGCGGCGTTGATCGAAGGCTTCACCTTTTTTGCGATTATTTCATGCAGCGGATTGGGTGGGTTCTTGGGAACGGCGGGTGGTTGATCGACGGCGACGCGGTTAGGGGCGTTGCATGGATGAGGTACGCATGATGAAACTGTTTCCGGTACTTATGGTCCTGCTGATGGGGGCAATGGTGTCCTCTGCGGTTGCGCAGCCCGATGCCCACGGGGTGACGGCGCATGAATCCACGGTCACTCACGACGCTGGTGCAGCGCATGCAGGCGAGCATGGCCCTAAGTACAAACTCATGACGCTCGATGCGATGGCGGCTGTGTGGACCATCATCGTGTTCATCGGGCTGATGATCGTGCTTCGGCTGGCGGCGTGGAAGCCCATCCAGAAGGTCCTTATGGATCGGGAAAAGTTCATCAGTGACGCGCTCGCCAAAGCCCAGGCGGATCGTGAGGCCGCCGAGGCGCGCCTCAAGGAGTATGAAGAAAAACTGGCAGCAGCGGGGGCCCAGGTGGCGGCGATCATGGAAGAAGCCCGGCGCGACGCGACCGTTCTCAAGCGGCGTGAGGAACAACAAGCCCGCGAGGAGGCGGAGCGCACGATCGAGCGCGCCAAGCGCGAAATCGAACTCGCCACCGACACGGCCGTGAAGGAACTCTACGCCAAGAGCGCCGGGCTCGCCACGGAAATCGCTTCGCGCGTCATCGGCAAGGAGCTTGACGCGGCGCAGCACGAACGCTTGATCGCCGAATCGATCGAGGAATTGCAGGCCGTCGGGTCGTAGGAAGTTTAGCGGTGCGCGGCTGATCCCGCGCCCGTGATTGAATGATGGCGTCTATGCTGAACGTTAACGAACAAGATCTGGCGCTTGGTTCCGTATACGCAGCCGCACTGTGGGAAGCGGCGTCGGAACACAATCAGACCGACACGGTCCTTTCCGAGGCGTTGGATCTGGCGGCGTATATCGATCAGCATTCGGATTTCGCCCAGTTTTTCGCGAGTCCAATCGTTGATACGGCTGCGAAGCGGGGGCTGATCGAAAAGCTGTTTCGCGGCAAATACAGCGATGTGCTGGTCGATGCGTTGCAGGTGATAAACCGCAACGAGCGACTGGCGCAGTTTGTCGCCGTCGCGGAGAGCTATCGCCGGTTGCACGAGGATCGAACCGGTCGCATCGAGGTGTTCGTGCGCTCGGCCTATCCGCTGACGGATGCGCACCGCGAGCGGTTGCGCAAAGTCACCACCGGTCGAACCGGTCGTCAGGTGGACCTTATCGAATCCACGGACGACTCGTTGGTTGGTGGTCTGGTCGTGCAGATCAACGACGATCGTTTCGACATGAGCGTGTCACGACGGCTTGCGGCGATCTACCAATCGCTGCTCGACCGCGCTTCACAGGAGATCCACCGGGGGCGTAGTTATGTCGAAGGGGCCGTTACATGATCCGTCGTAGGCAACGGATACAAGGAGCGCGTGGATCGCTCGAGCGCAGCTAGGCATCACACAGGCAGAGTCAGCATTATGAAGTTCAAAGTGGAAGAGATTTCGTCCGTCATCGCCGATGAGATTCGTCAATATCGTGCCGAGGTCGACGTGGCCGAGGTCGGTAAGGTGCTCGAAGTCGGCGACGGCATCGCGCGTGTCTACGGCTTGCGCAACGCGATGGCCGGCGAGCAGTTGGAGTTTGCCAACGGCGCGAACGGACAGGTGTTTAACCTTGAAGAGAACTCGGTGGGTGTCGTTATTTTCGGCGAGTTTCTCGGGATCAAAGAGGGCGATGAAGTCCGCCGTACCGGGCAGCTCCTGAGCATCCCGTGTGGTGACGCGATGATCGGTCGCGTGGTTGATCCGCTGGGTCGTCCGCTCGACGCTAAAGGGGTCATCGAGACACCCCATCGTCGCCCATTGGAGTTCAAGGCGCCCGGTATCGCGCCGCGCCAGCCGGTCACCGAGCCGCTGCAAACCGGCATCAAGGCCATTGACGCCATGACCCCGGTGGGGCGCGGTCAACGTGAGCTCATCATCGGCGACCGAAAGACGGGTAAGACCGCCATAGCCATCGATACGATCCTCAACCAAAAAGGTGGGGACGTCGTTTGCATCTACGTCGCGATCGGTCAGAAGGAATCGACGGTCGCGAGCGTGATTGAGAAGCTGAATGAAACCGGCGCGATGGACTACACGATCGTCGTATCAGCTTCCGCTTCCGATCCGGCGCCGTTGCAATACATCGCACCCTACGCCGGTGCGGCTATGGCCGAGTACTTCATGTACAAAGAGGGGCGCGCGACCTTGTGCGTCTACGATGATCTGAGCAAACAGGCCCAGTCATACCGCGAATTGTCGTTGCTGCTTCGTCGCCCGCCCGGGCGCGAAGCCTATCCCGGCGACGTATTCTATCTCCATTCGCGCCTGCTCGAACGGGCGGTCAAACTGCACGACGAATATGCGGTGGTTCCCAAGAACACACCGGACAGCGCGACGGATCGATCGATCGCCAGGAACCATCCGCAGGGGTTCAAAGCGCCGGAAGACGAGCGCCCCGACAACGTGGAGGGGTTGTATCATCGACCACAGGGTAAGGAGCGCGCCGAGAAATGGCTCAGCACGCTTCCGGATAAGAACGATCTCCGCGTGCATCACTTCCGGGATAGCGGGGGTTCCATGACCGCACTGCCGATTATTGAAACCCTCGAAGGGGAGGTATCGGCCTATATCCCCACCAACGTGATTTCGATTACCGACGGGCAGATTTACCTCGAACCGGACCTGTTCTTTGCCGGGGTGCGCCCGGCGGTCAATGTGGGCATTTCCGTTTCGCGTGTTGGGGGTAACGCCCAGCGAAAGGCCATGAAGCGCGTGTCCGGTTCGTTGCGGTTGGACTTGGCCTCCTTCCGCGAACTCGAAGCCTTTGCCCAACTCGGGACGGAACTGGACGCCACGACCCAGCGCCAGCTTGATCGTGGAGCGCGTATGGTCGAGTTGCTCAAACAGCCGCAGTATCAACCGTACAACATCAACGATCAGGTGATAAGCATTTTCGCGGGCTCGCGGGGGTTTCTGGACGACCTGCCCCTCAACCGCGTGGCCGAGTTTGAGCAGGCGATGTTGAAGCACTTCCGCGATGAGTTTCCAGAGGTCGTGGAGACGCTGGATCAGAAACAAGACATCGACAAGGAACTCGACGCGAAGATGTCGACCATCGCGGGTGATTTCAAAAAGAGATTCCTCAGCGCGGGCAAGTAGATAGCGAACGGTAGCGCACCGCGGCGCGATCCGGGTAAGGGTATAGAACAGAACAAGCCATGGCGAACAGACGCGAATTAGTCAAGCGACGCAAAGCGGTGCGCAATATCCGCAAGATCACGCGCACCATGCAGCTCATCGCCACGGCACGCTATCAGGCCGCCATGGCCCGGGCTACGGCGTCCAAACCCTATACCGAAAAGCTGGCTGAGCTCGTGCGGGATATCGCCGGCGCATCGGAGCGGATCGATCATCCCCTTATGAAAACACACGAGGACGTCAAGCGATCGACACTCCTCGTTCTAACCAGTGCCCGCGGACTGTGCGGCGGATACAACGCCCATGTGCTGCGCGCGGCGATCGACCACCTTGATGCGTCGAAAGCAAGCGGTGTCGAAACGGACGTCTACATGGTCGGGAAAAAGGGCATTGGATATTTTCGTTTCCTCAAGCGCGACGTTCTCGAGCGCATCACCCACATCGGCGATGCGCCGAAGTTCGACGATGTGGAAACGATGGCCAATGCGTTCATGGATCGCTTCACACGCGGCGAGGTATCCTCAGCCCACGTCGCGTACATGCGCTTCCTTTCACCGGCCAAACAGCAACCGGAGCTCCTGCAACTCCTTCCGCTCAAACGTGACGGCGGGGAGGTTTCGCAAACCGGCGAAACGGAGGTTTCGGCTGCGGCGAGCCAGACCGCACAGTATGAGTTTTCCCCCGAACCCCAGTCGCTGTTGAACGAGTTGTTGCCGGCGACGGTGCGGATTAGGCTTTTTCAATGTTTTAACGATGCGGCTGTCAGCGAGCAGATTGCACGAATGGTGGCGATGAAGGCCGCAACGGACGCGGCGGGCGATATGATTACGGCGATCTCCCGGCAATACAACCGGGCGCGGCAAACGCAGATTACGATGGAATTGCTCGACATCGTGGGCGGAGCGAACGCTCTGGCGTAGCAGGGTGTTGAACAGGGTAGTGCAGCGTCACAGCTTTTCTTAGGGTTCGTTGTGGGTGGCATGGGCAAACTTGTTTGCCCGTGACTGCCGCCCGGAACAACAGGGGCAAGCGGTTGCTTGTCCATGCCATCCCAAAAACAAGGTGTGACCAAGCAGTAGGTTTTACGGAGTGGTACCGGCGTTCCGCCGGTGGGTGCATCGGCAGGCGGTTGTGTGGGACTGTTTCGGGCGCCGCGCGGGCAACGTCAGCCCGGCGGCGGACCGGAGCGTCGTGCGGGTCGATGAATCGATCCGGCGCGTGATTCGAAGGCGAGATACATGCAAGACAATAACCTCGGAAAAATCACTCAGGTCATCGGGTCGACGCTCGATGCGCAGTTTCCTGAGGACGGGCTTCCCAAGATCTACAACGCGTTGAAGGTTGACATTCAACGAGAAGTGCTTGGTGATCGCTTTACGGAAACACTCTGGTGTGAGGTCGCTCAGCACCTCGGCGGCGGTCGCGTTCGGGCGGTGGCGCTGGGCTCGACGGACGGGCTGACGCGGGGTCAGCAGATCGCTGATACCGGGCAGCCCGTTATGGTTCCGGTCGGTGATAACACGCTCGGGCGTGTGTTTAACCTTGTGGGTGAGCCGATTGACGGGCGCGGTCCGGTGACTACAGAGGAACGCCGCCCGATCCACCGTGAACCGCCCGCGCTGGCGGAGGTTACCCCCAAGACCGAACTGTTCGAGACCGGCATCAAAGTTATCGACCTGCTCTGCCCGCTGGTGCGTGGCGGAAAGGCGGGTCTGTTCGGCGGAGCGGGTGTTGGCAAGACGGTTATCATTCAGGAACTCATCGCCCGCCTCGCCCGTTTCCACAGCGGTTATTCCTGCTTCGCCGGCGTCGGCGAGCGCACACGCGAAGGAAACGACCTCTGGCTCGAAATGCAGGAAGCCAAAATCGGAGACACGGGCAAGAGCGTGCTCGATCAAACCGTTATGGTGTTCGGTCAGATGAACGAGCCGCCCGGTGCCCGTCTTCGCGTCGCGCTCTCCGCACTGACCATGGCCGAATATTTCCGCGATCAAACCGGGGCCGATACGTTGCTCTTCGTCGACAACATCTTCCGTTTTTCCCAAGCGGGCTCAGAGGTGTCGGCCCTTTTGGGTCGCATGCCGTCGGCGGTGGGTTATCAACCGACGCTCGCCAGCGAGATGGGGCAGCTTCAGGAACGCATTACGTCCACGAGCCGCGGCGCTGTTACCAGTATTCAGGCCATCTACGTTCCGGCGGACGACTACACGGACCCTGCTCCCGCTACGGCGTTTGCCCACCTCGACAGTACGGTGAACCTCGAGCGCAGCATCGCGGAAAAAGGCATCTACCCGGCCGTGGACCCCCTGGCGTCGAGCAGCCGCATCGTCGACCCGAACTATATCGGCGAGCGCCACTACGGAGTCGCCCGGCGTGTTCAGCAGATTCTGCAGCGCTATAAGGACTTGCAGGACATCATTGCCATTCTCGGCGTGGATGAGTTGAGCGAGGAGGACAAGGTCGTGGTTGCCCGGGCGCGAAAGATCGAGCGATTTCTATCTCAGCCGTTTTATGTTGCAGAACAGTTCATCGGGATCCCGGGCAATTACACGTCGCGCGACGATACAATCCGTTCGTTCGAGGAGTTGTGCGACGGCAAGTGGGATCATCTGCCCGAGGGGGCGTTCATGTATGTCGGTGCCATAGAGGAGGCCGCCCAGAAGGCCGAGAAGATGGCGAAGGAGTAGGTTTTAGTACGCACGGGATTGAGTTGCCTGTGGGGCCGGAGTCGAGCTTGTGCGAAGGTCTTGAGCGTCCGCGGCATTCGTTCTGAGCCTTCCCCCACAGATACGGAATCTACGCCCCGTGGCCTGTGCTCGTGGCAATCGTGTGTGCCCGTGCGGTGCGGAAAGAGTTTGCGGTGCTCGTTATTCGTTCCCGTGTGTTGATGGTTCAACGAAACGGTGTCTTCAATGGCCAAGCGTGATACATTCACTTGCAGCGTCGTGACGCCCGAGCGAAAGGTGCTTGAGTGCGAAGCCGACTTCGCCGCCTTTCCCGCCCACGACGGTGAGATGGGCGTGCTCATTGATCGAGCGCCTCTGGTGTGCCGCCTGGGTATCGGCGTCGCCCGGATCGAGACCGGCGGCGACACGACCCAGCTCTTTATTGACGGTGGATTCGCCCAGGTGGTCGACAACCGCCTGACGATCTTGACGGAACAGGCCATCGACACGGCGCATCTTGACGCCACCAAGGCAACAGACGCTATGACCCAGGCGCAGGCGCTACCCAACCTCACCGACGAAGAGTTCGAGCAGCGCCAGCGCGCGATCCAGCGGGCTCAGGTGCAGTTGCGATTCTCGACGGCGTAACGGTGTTGTCGTCATTGATCGTCGGTGACACTTCCTATGGACGCCTGCTCCGTTCGTGAACCAAGCAACACGACCGTCTGCGGATGCGCTTCGCGCCAAGTGCCAAGTGTTGTCACCGCTGGATGAGCGTCGATCGGAATCACTTCGCCCTGTCTGGGCCCGGACAGGGCGATCCAGCGGTCCGTTTCGTCGGGGTACCAGAGGCTGTTGGTCCGCCGGTCGTAGATTACAAAAACGTTCTGATACACATAGCCACTGACGCCGAACGTGTCGATCGTCGTTCCGTGACCCCGCCCGTGAACCACGGACATCTTCGCCAGCGGTCACCAGCCGACGGTCACGGGCCTGCCGCCGATTACGTCGTTGACGAGCTCATAGTTGGTTAGCAGTACGACCGGGTACGCCTTCGGCTCACCGCCGATCTCCACACCAATAACGGGCAGATCGTTCACGTCGCCGAGCGGAGGCGGCGGGCGATAGGGGTCCGGTGCCAGCGTCAGGAGTCGTGGGTCATCGGGATGGACAAACAGCGGATCGTCGATCGCGCGGATGGTGTCGCGTCCGATGCCGAACTGCAAATCTTCCGGGGGGAACGGCGCGCCGGTGAAATCAAACCAGACGCCGCCGGGTTTGGTCATGGGTCCGTCAGCCCACACGTACGTTCGCGCACCGCGGTGGCGTATTTTTGCACTGTTTTCACCGAGTTGACCGGGGTAGACGGCGGCGTCCCCGTCAGACGACGTTCCCGCCGAAGTCGCCCCGGTGTGGGCTGTGGACCGATCGATGACGGCCACCGCAGCGGCGAAGAGCAGTACGGCGGTCGCGGCGGCGGCGAACCCGAGCTTGGTGCTTCGTCGCATGGATGATTCCCTAAGCGTCGTGTCGTTTTTCGTTGCGCGTATGGCCGCGGTGTGAGCCGAAACGCGCCTGACTCACGCCGCCGACCGTTATCGCGCGGACAGCGCGCAGCAGAACCATGGTGGATCGAAGCGTCGACCTACGCCGCGGTCAGACTCAGCACATCAGTCCGCGCCTGATCGTACGAAAGCCCGAGCGATTTTAGTGCTTTGTAGGCGACGCTACCGCGCTCGGTGAGCAGGGCGAGAAGCAGATGTTCCGTACAGACCTCTTTGGCATCGAGTTGCTGGCATTGCTTTATGGCCTGGGCGATCACGTTCTTGAAGTGCGGCGTGCCCGGTAAACGGCCAAAGACCCAGGTTTCTTCCATCTGCTTTTTGATGAGCTTGTCGATTTCGGTCTTGAGCGCGGTCTCCGACAGGCCATGCTTTTCAAGGACCGCCGCCCCTACGCCGGTCCCTTCCCGACCAATCGCCAGAAGCACGTGCTCGGTTCCGACATATTCCTGGTCATACTCGCGCGCGACCTGGTTGGCGAGTTTGATAACCTCCGCAACTCGTCCACTCGACTTGGGCAGCATGAACGCTCCATCCTGTTAACGAACGCTACGCAAGGCGAAGCGTGAAACCGCGAAATCCCGTTTTCCGACGCAACGCCAAAAGGAGTTCAACGGAACCTCATGGCCGTTCGACTCATAAATGCCTGCCTGCGTCACGGCGCCACAATCATACCGCAGACTCACAGAAGAAAAAACGGCACCGCCGTCCCGTTACGAACTGATAAGTCGATCCCTATCCGCGCCCGACCCCACCGCCGCACCGCGCATATCCTCGTCGGCGACGCAGTAAGGATAAGGAGAATACGAGTCCCATCAGCGGGATCATGCCGACGGTGCCGCACGGGGCCGCCCCGCCGCCGACGCCGGGAACACCGGTTCCGTCCAAGTTCGGTTGACCGGTGTCAACCGTGGCGGTTCCCGGAAGGATCGTGATAAGTTTCGTGGTCGTGTTCGTCGCCGTAGCGCCCGCCGTGTTCCGCGTGGTGACAGTGGCTGTGATGGGCAGGCGGACCGTGGTTTCGGATTCGTTGATATAGGTGTGCGGTACGGTCAGCCCGGTCAGCCGCGTTCCGTCACCAAGATCCCACACGATCGATTGCACGGTTCCAACGACGGCCCCGGCGTCCACGTTCATCAGCACGTCAAAGGGGGACGTGCCCTCCGTGACGTCTGAGCCGGGACTGCCCGGAATACTAATGATAATACGCAAATCCTCGCTACCAACCGCACCACCCCCAGCGCCGGACGGCTTACCCTTTACCTGGATGGAGACCTGCTCGAATCCAACGTTCCCGTTGACATCGAACATGGTTAACCGGGCTACGAAATTGCGCGTCTCGCCGTCCGGGACCGAGTACGTGTGCGTCGTGTTTCGTTGGGTCGAGTCAACGAGCACGCCGTCAGACGTGTCGAAGTCCCATTGCGTTCGCGTTTCGTCAATGGCAATGGCACTCACGGCGTTCCCCGTAAAACGCACCGTTAGCGGCGAGTCCCCTTCCAGCGGAGATGCGAGAATCGTAACCGCCGGACCCTGATTCGGCAGCGTGCCACCGCCTCCGATGCTGCCACCCGATCCGCCCGAAATATCGACACCGCGGATCAGATCCTCTGCGCCCGAGACGTTGCCGTTCGAGTCTACGGATACGCCGAAGGAATAACGGCCAATGTTGTTAAAACCGTATATCGCGAAATACCGCGTACCGTCGGTATCGAAGGAAAAGCACTGTTCATCACCCGCCTTGAGGCAGTTCTGATTGGATGGGGCGGCGCCGCATCGCCAATTGCATCCGACGCCAACGACGGACACGCCGTTGGGCAACGGTTCAATGGCCACTTCGCCCGTTTGAGGATCACAGCCCTCCTGCGCTTTGTCGTAGCAGGTTCCGTCTATGGGTATAAAGGAAAACGGGGCGTCGCTCGTGACAATGATGAACTGGTTCGTACCGTCGTTTTGCCGAAACCGAACGGTACCCGCCTGAACGTTTACGAAAGCCGCCGGAACCGGCCAGGTGAACCCGCCATTTACGAGCGAGGCGGCCGCCGCGTCCACGGCTGCTTTGGCGTTTATGCGCCCGTATGCATGCGTGAGGCTGTGGCTGGTGATGCCGTCATACTTGGCTATCTCGGCGTCGATCTGGTCCGCGGTGTGCGTCAAAACCATTCTGACTTCCGGTACCGTCAACAGTGGATTCACCGAAAGCACGAGCCCGGCTACACCGGCTGCAATCGGACACGACGCCGACGTGCCCGAAAAGAACGCCGTGTAATTCCCCGTGGGGTCGGGTTCCTGGATCGGACCGATGAACGGGTTTTCGGAATTCGTTCCGCCTTTGTTGGCTCCGAAGTCCGGAGAACCTTCGCGGTCGCTGTTGTCCGTCGTGAAGATCGCCGCCGTTGCGTCACCGCCGCTCGGCGCCAGTATGTCAAGTGAGTCTCCGAAGTTGCTGAAGCTCGAGCGCGTGTCCTCGTCGGTACTCGCGCCCACCGCGAGGACTTCCGGCAACGTGGAAATCTCAAACCCGTCGCGGTTTTCCAGCCGGTCATTACCCGACGCAAAAACAATGACCATGCCAAGCGGATCATCTTCGTCATCGTTGTTGAGATCTCCCTTGTTCCGCCCGCTGGCATAGGCCCGGCGAATGGCGTCCCGAACGACGGCGGGCGTTGGAATGCCCGGCAGGAACCCCCAACTGTTGATGTGCACGTCCACGTCCTGCTGAATGGCGAACGTATACACGCTGGCCTGCTGGGCGTCGGTCAGCGCCGCGTTCAGCCCGCGCGACGCGGTCCACTGCGCCTGGAAGGCCACACCACGCCCGCCGACCGAGTTCGCGCGGGCGACCGCCAACCCCAACACGCGCGTTCCGTGGTTGTCACCAAGCGACTTCGGACTGGGATCCTCGAACTCACTCGTGTCGTTGGAAGGAGCGGTCGGGTCGTGACCTATTCCTATGTACCCGTCTCTGAGATCCTCATGCGTGAAGTCCGCCGAATCGTCGAACATGCCAAAACGAATGTCCTGCCCGTCAGCGACAGACCAGGCTTCGAGTGAATCGATATCCGCGTCGGGCTTGCCCCCGAACTGCCCCGTGTTGTTGTGATGCCACTGAAAGTTGAAGAACGCGTCAGCCGGAGCGAGCTGAAATGTTCGCACCGGCGAGCGAAAGTTCGGCTGGGCCCATTCGGTTCGCGCATCCCGAGCCAGACCTGCCGCCAGCGCCACCGATTCGTCAGGGTCGCCGAGCGGTGCCAGCAAGTAGACATCCGATTGCCCCGCGACAGCCTCCACAACCGTCACATGGTGCTCGGCAAACAGCGCATTCAGCGCGGCTACGCTCATACCCGGTCGTACCTTGGTCAGCAACGTGCCGGTCCCGATCACCGGATGCGGCGACGTCGAGAATCGATAGACGGGGTGAACCTCGCGAATCGAAGAATCTGAAAGGGCCTTGGTACGCGTGACGGCGTTCGCATCGGGCACCTTGAGGATCTTGACCGGGCAGGTCGGATCGGTACTGAAGTCAACCCATTGCCCCTGCAGTTTGCTACCCAAAGACGCGGTGGAACGTGCCTTGTTCAGCACGATTCCCAGCTCCGTCGTCGATCGCTCCATGGTCAGCACGTCGCCCTGGACCATGACGTACTCTAACCCCTCCGCCGCGGCGACCGCGTTCATTCCAAAGCCTATCAATAGGGCGCAGCCCCACACCGACACACGGCGAAGGCCCCAAACTGAAGAAATCATCATGCTCGTTTTCACCTCAGTGGACTTACGGTCCGGTGGCCACTTTAACTCCGGAAGCCCGCGCCACACACCACATTTCTACGTCCCTGCGTCGACCAGTTCGTTCCCCGCGTTATCGTGAGCAACGCCCGCAGCCTTTTCGCCCACTGCGTGCAAGAACCGCCGTTTTTCGGCCTTTTCGATCGCTAAAAAGCGGAAAAACACGAGCAACTCGCCGAAAGGGCCCGTTCACCGGGTCCGCGAACGGCGGTTGTTCGATCCGATGGCGCGCCCGAATGCGCGGCTTCCGCGACGTCCGTCCCCCATTCCATTGTTCAGCCCACTAGATTGCCAGTCAAGCTACGAAGCGGCAACGCCATGAGAAAGGCGAGAAGGAGGTTGAGATGTTCTCATGTTCAGCATTTCGTCGACC
>CAZWWW010000027.1:0-13417 GCA_964637715.1 uncultured Phycisphaeraceae bacterium
ATAGCCGAGTGGATACTGGCGACAATCCAATCGCACCGGGCCAACAAATCGTCGGGGTAATCGAGCGAACCGTCCGGTAGGATGTCACATTCGCATCCGACGAGAATCGTGATACCGTCGACCTTCTGATCCGCGGCGCGAATCGCTTCCATCTGACGTTCCATTCGCTCTATGGAAAGTCCGTTGGCGATGGTCGCACTCTTGGAGTGATCGCATATCGCTATGTATTCGTACCCGAGCGCTTGGGCGGCGAGGCCCATTTCTTCGATCGTATTCCGTCCGTCGCTGGCCACGGTGTGCATGTGCAGATCGCCGCGCATGTCGCTTAGTGAAACAAGATGCGGCGGTAGGTCACCGTCCAGCTCGCCTCGATCCTCGCGCAGCTCGGGCGGGATGAACGTAAGGCCCAGCTTTTCGTATATTTCCTCCTCGGTTCGGCCTGCGATGCGCGTGTCCCCTTCCCACAATCCGTATTCGTTCAGCCGCCATCTCTTCTTTGCCGCTCGTTCGCGCAGTTTGACGTTGTGCTCTTTGGAACCGGTGAAGTATTGAAGGGCCGCCCCGAAGGCGTCGTCGTCAACCACCCGGAGATCAACCTGCACCTGTTTGTCCGCATCGAGCGAAACGGTTACCGATCCCTTGGTGTCGCCTTTGGCTAATACCGACTGCACGTCGTCGAAGTTCGTAAAGTGAGCGATCGTTTCTCCGGCGCGATCCGCAACGCACAGCAAATCAATATCGCCGATCGTCTCTTGCCCGCGTCGCAACGATCCGGCGATCTCTACACGACGCACGCCGGTCATAGCCGCCACCCGTGCAGCGAACGTCTTGGCGAGCGGAACGGCCTGGCCGAGCGGCGTTCGCCCACCGCTTCGTTCCAAAAACGCGATGCCGTCAGCGATCTTTTTGACGCTTGCTTCTCCGAGCCCGGGTAACTTGGCCATCGCGCCGGATGCGATGGCTTTTTTCAGATCGTCGAGGCTGGTGACCTTGAGTTCGCGATGGACCAACATGACTTTCTTCGGGCCCATCCCGGGGATCGACAGCAAGGCGGGCAACCCTTCGGGTACGGACCGCTCGATCTCCTCGAAATCCTTGATATGCCCCGTCGCAACATACTCTTTGATGCGTTCGGCGGTACCTCGACCTACACCGGAAAGATCGGCGAGGCGGTCTTGCTCCACGAGACGGTCTACAGGCTCGGCGGTATCGTTGAGCGTGCGGGCGACGCGACGAAAGGAGTTGACGCGAAAGGGGTTGGCCCCGCCGATCTCCAACAGATCGGCCATACGTTCAAAGAGTTTGGCGAGCTCCGCGTTTTTTGGATTGGCGGCCATCGGTCGGGTCTCCTCGCAGGAAGTTTGTGCCGCATCGCGGCCAGTGCTGGGTCGATCCTACGGTGCGGCGGTTCGCCTGAAAAGTCAGCGGCAAGGTGGTTGTCGCTTAGCTCGGTGCGCCCGCATGATGATCCCTGCCAATAACCGAGCGACCAACGTACGGGTCGCGCCAGGGTTTTGCCCGGCTTTTACCGGGCGTCCTGAGTCAACCGCTACGATACGTTCCGCACGCGGTCTTTGCCCGTTCAGTACGGTTCACGCTTGCGTTTCACGCCACGTCGACCGAACATGATCCCCATGACTGACCCGGTCTATCAACAATGCGTATCCGTGGATTGCGGGGCGACTTACGACGTGGGCGAAGTGTTGTTCGCCTGCCGGTCGTGTGGGAGCCTGCTGGATGTCCGCTACGACTGGTCCCGGTGCAACGTGCCCAAGACGTTGAAGTGGTTTGAGCATCGCTGGTCGACGCCGGGTCGCGGGATCGATGCGCGGGCTGATTTCAGCGGTGTGTGGCGTTTTCGCGAGCTGCTGCCTTTTGCCGCGCTCGATGATCTGGTCACGATCGGGGAGGGGCGTACTCAGCTTCAACAGGCGGATGCCCTGGCCGAACATCTCGGTCATCGTCCGGGTCGATTGTATCTGCAATATGAGGGGTTCAATCCGAGCGGAAGTTTCAAAGACAACGGCATGACCGCCGCGTTCACCATGGCCCGCAAGCTCGGCAAACGGCGCGTGGCCTGTGCATCGACCGGGAATACGAGCGCATCGCTGGCGCTGTACGCCCGGCAATCCAGCACCCGTTCGCGCGATCCGATGCAGGCGATTGTGTTTGTGGGTAACGCCAAGATCGCGCTCGGAAAGCTTGCGCAGGCGCTGGATTTCGGCGCGCTGACCATTCAGCTCCGCGGAGACTTTGACGCCTGCATGACTATCGTTCGTAGCGCGTCGGATCAGCTCGGGCTCTACGTGATGAACTCGATCAACCCCTTCCGGCTCGAAGGGCAAAAGTCAATTATGTACCGCGTGCTCGAAGGACTTGACTGGGACGTACCGGATTGGATCGTCGTGCCGGGCGGCAATCTGGGAAACAGCAGCGCCTTTGGGAAAGCGTTTGTCGAACTGCGCGAGCTGGACTTGATCGACCGCCTGCCTCGCCTGGCGATCATCAATGCGACCGGAGCCAACGCCCTGTACGAGCTCTACAACGACCACGGATTGAGATTCAACGGTGGTCGCGTGGAGGCGCGCGTGGTGGACGACTACTTCGCCCAATACGAAGCCGACGGGCGGCGCGCCGCCACAGTTGCCAGCGCCATTGAAATCGGTCGCCCCGTAAATCTGACCAAAGCCCTGCGCAGTCTCGAAGCCATGAACGGCGTTGTCCGACAGGTACCCGACGATCTGATTCTCGACGGGAAGGCGTTGGTTGGGCAGTATGGCTTTGGATGCGAGCCAGCCAGCGGTGCGTCCATCGCGGGATTAAGGTTGCTCCTACAGCAGCAGGTGATCGCGCCGACCGATCGGGTGGTGTGCATTCTGACCGGGCATGGTCTGAAAGATCCGAGCGCGACGGTCAATTACCATCGACCGGAAAACGATTCCGCGCTACGCGGTACTTATGCAAACGCCCCGGTTTCCGTCGAGCCCGACGTGGCCGACATCGCGCGCGTTTTGGAGGAGTAGACCATGTCAACGGAGCCGATTCGGTTGGCCGTTGCCGGCGCTGCGGGACGCATGGGACGCGCCGTGCTGGGTTTCGCAGCCGGGCAGGATGGGGTCCGGGTAACAGCGGCGCTCGTATCGGATGAAGATCGCGTGCGATTCGGAACGGTCCGCGCGGGTGACGCCGATATTCCCGCCGCTACTTCGCTTACCGATCCATGTGATGTGCTCATTGATTTCACAACGGCGTCCGGGACGATGACCTGGTTGAAAGTGTGTCGCGCGCGTCGCATTCCGATGGTCATAGGGGCTACGGGTCATACCGAAGAACAGGTGGCGGCGATCGCCTCCGCGGCGCACGAGATACCCATCGTCAAGGCATCGAATCTAAGTGTTGGGATGCAGACGATGCGCGCGCATATCGGGGCCATCGTGCAACAACTGGGGCGTGACTACGACGTCGAGATCGTCGAGACCCATCACAGGTACAAGGTGGACGCCCCGAGCGGAACCGCTCTTTCGCTGGTGGACGACATCGCTCACGCCCTCAACCGCACACGCGATGACGTGATCTTTGGCCGGTCCGGTCGAACCGGCGAGCGTCCACGGGGACAGATCGGCGTCCACGCGCTGCGCATGGGCGAGGTAGTCGGTCGCCACGAGATACACATCAGTGGACCGGGCGAAACGCTTTCGATCATACACACCGCACATTCTCGCAAGACCTTCGCCGCCGGTGCGCTCCGGGCCGCCGCGTGGGTCGTACGCCGTGCCCCGGGCTTGTATGCCATGAAGGACGTGTTGGGGACGGGGTAGAGAAAACTCCGGGTCGACGTGGGCACCATGATTTGATGACGCCGTGTGTCATACAGCGCGTGACCTGCCGATGGCGGACGGTCTGCGACGCGGCGGCACGCTAGTCCTGCTACAGCAACCCCAGTTTTTCGAGCCGGTATCGAAAGGCGTCGCGGGTGAGGTGGAGCAGCTTGGCCGCCTGGGTTTGGTTGTTCTTGGTGCGCTTCAGGGCCTGTCGAATCAATCGTTCTTCGATCTTGCGCAGGTCCAGTCCTTCGTCCGGAAGTGCCAGGCTCATGGCATCAGAGGTGCGGGCGGCGGTCCGGTCATTGCGCCCCAGCGCGATGTCGTCGACCATCAGCGTCTCAGAGCTCGACAGCAGCACGGCGCGCTCGAGCACGTTCCGCAGTTCACGGACGTTGCCCGGCCAACCGTACCCTGTCAGTTTTTCGTACACCTTGTCATCGATGTTGCTGATGGGTTTGCGAAACTCCTGGGCAAACTCAAAGACGTAGTGCTGGGCCAGCAGGCGCACGTCGTCGCCCCGGTCGCGCAAAAGCGGAAGCTCGATGGGAATTACGTTGAGGCGATACAGCAGGTCTTCGCGGAACTTGCCCTCCTCAATGGCTTTCTCGACGTCGCGGTTCGTGGCTGCGATGACGCGGACGTCTACGGACAACTCGACCGTGCCCCCGACGCGGCGAAACACACGATCTTCGAGAAAGCGAAGCAGTTTGGCCTGAAGACCCAGCGGCATGTCTCCGACCTCGTCAAGGAAAATGGTTCCCCCGTCAGCCAACTCAAACAGCCCCTTCTTCGTGGTCTTGGCATCGGTGAACGCCCCCCGCTCGTGCCCGAACAGCTCGCTTTCGAGCAACGTCTCGGACAACGCCGTGCACGTAATGTTCATAAAGGGACGCGGCGCGCGGTCGGAATTGTAATGGATCACGCGGGCGATGAGGTCCTTGCCCGTGCCCGAATCACCGCGCAGAAACACGGTGGACGCGCTGCTGGCAGCCACTTGCTCAATGACCTTAAACAGTTCGATCATGCAAGGGGCTTGTCCGATGATGCGATCAATGCCGTACTCGTGGTCAAGGTGGCGGCGCAGTTCCCGCACCTCACGGCGGAGCTTGGTGGTCTCCAGCGCTTTGCCGACCAGATGCAGCACTTGATCGATCTCGAACGGCTTGGCGATGTAGTCGTAGGCGCCGAGCTTGATGGCATCGACCGCGCTTTCGACGCTTGAAAAGGCGGTCATCATGATGACCACGACGTCGCGGTCGGTTTCGCGCACCTTTCTGAGCACTTCCAGGCCCGTCATGTCAGGAAGTTTGTAGTCGAGCATAATGAGATCGAAGGCGTCCTCGGCGATGGACTCAAGCGCCCCGCCTCCCGTTTCGACGTCAACGACGCGGTAGCCGCAGGACTCGAATTTCTGCCGTAGCGACCAGCGGATGAGCTTTTCGTCTTCGACAATCAACACGCGTACGTTCACGGGCTACCTCCGTCGGATACAGGGGGTCTACTTCTTGGAATCCTGATCGTGACCGTCGTGCCGACACCGGGCGCACTCTCAATACCGATGGTCCCGCCGTGGGCTTCCACGATCCGGCGGCAGATCGATAGCCCCAATCCGGTCCCCTTGGCTTTCGTCGTGAAAAACGGTTCGAACGCCTCGGCGCGGACGTCGTGCGGCATGCCGGCACCACGGTCGATGACGGTCAGGTCGACGGTGTCGTGCTGGACCATCGCCGCTACTTTAATGTGGTCACCGTTGCGCGAGGCGTGTGCGGCGTTAATGATCAGGTTCATCAGAAGCTGCTCAATCTGATTCTCATCAGCCATGATGACCGCGTTGCCCGGAATCCCGTTATGCTCGACGTGTAGGTTTTGGAGGGCGGGCTCTTCGCGCAGCACCGCAATCACCCGATCGATAACCGTGCCGATCGTGCAGCGCTTAAGCCGGGGCGGAACGGGGCGGGCGTACTGAAGCAGATCCTTGACCGTGGCGTCAAGCCGCTTTATTTGGCCCAGCACCTCAGCCAGGATCGGGCGGTGCGGATCGTCGGGCGTCATGGATCCGCGGATGATCTGAATGGCGCCGCTGATACCCGCAAGCGGATTCTTAATCTCGTGGGCGAGCGAAGCGGCGAGCTGTCCGATTTCCGCAAGGTGCTCCGCCCGGGTCAGCTTTTCCTCCACCGAACTCCGTTCGTCGCGCCGGATCGCCGTTTCGTAACTGTCTTTATAGCTCTCGAGCATGGCAGCCAGGTTGAGCGCGAGCAGTTTTTCCATCGCGCGCTGCTCGAATACGTCGGTCGGCTCTTTGGATGATTCTAGAACCGCAGTGATTTCCTGCTGCACGATTTCGATGCCGGTCACCATCAGGTGTTGCGGAACATCCGCCCGCACGTGTGAGACGCCCACCCGAAATACTTTTTTGAAAAAAACACGGTCGAACCGTCCCGCAAGGAGCAGATGGAGCCATTCGGAAAGGAGTTCCCGCTGGTGGGCGATCTGGGCTTCTCCGCCCGAGAACACGGCTCGCGATTCAGGGTCCGCCAGTAACCGCTCGTAAAAGCGGTTCACAATGTGGTGCACGTGCGGTCTGAGTCGCGGTGCGACCCGCCGGATGGCCTCAACGTCCGCAGGCGCGAAATCGATCAGCCTCTTCACCTGTTTCACGAACGTCGGGTGCATGGCGGTTATTATACGGCAGGGCGGGTGAAGCGGGATAGTCTGATCCGTACCGAGTTGAAAGCGGAAACTCTAACGCACCCGATGCCGGTCTCACGCCCGCCGTGACTGATTGGGGCGAAACGCGCGGTCCGATCTTGACCGGCGGCATCCTTACCCACGCTTCTGGCACGAATCCTGCTAACTACGAATGCGGACTTTATGGGGGCCTCATGAGCGCTGCGGTACGAAAACCAAACAAATCGGGGGCTGATCCCAAAGAAGTGGGACGTATACGCCGCGATCGCAGCCTCCTTATTGTCGAGCCGAACCACCTCCTCCGTTGGTCGCTGGTGACCTACCTCAGCCGATGGTTCCGCGTTTTTCCCGCCGGATCACTCATCGAAGCCAACAAGATCTTTGCGAAAGGGCCCGTAGACGCCGTTGTGATTTCCGACGAGCTCGGGGCGGATGATACCGACGCGCTGAAGCAAAAGGCACTGGCCGGTAATCCGCTTGCCAAGATTGTTTATGTGGTGATGTCCGCAAAAAACCAAACGGAAAGCGCCGTAGAAGGACCCGCCCTCGAAAAACCCTTTGAGCTGGAAAAACTCGCTCGGATGCTCGGCGTTGCGGCTGGGTCCGGTTTGCCCCGCAGCTACGAGTGACTACACCAGCCATTACGCCTTTCATGCTTTATTGGCAACCATGATCGTACTGTTTTGGTTATTTGTTTATCCATAATTAGATAACTACTGGGTATCAGGGGTAATAGGGCAATCTTGGATGTTGTGTTCCGCCTATGTTGGTGCATCGTCGATCGACGTTGCAAGATGTTGTACGACCCTGTGAGTTTTCGGTCGCAAAGGCTGTTTTCGTTCAAGCGGGCGAATCCCATCTGACGATACTAATATCGACGCTGATAGCGTTCGGGGCCGATCAATGGAATGGTGCCTCGAAGTGCAGCCACACCGTGTGCGGCGTGCGACCCACGGACGGGACATTGATTCGACAATGGGCCGCGAACGCCGGTTCCGATAAGCGGTGCGCTGTGATTGGGGACGACCGTCACGCCTTGGCGAGTTATTTCGCACCGCAGCCCGGTGGGTTGCGCAACGTAAAGGACGGGTTGGCATGACCGCGATTATTAACATTGGAAACCTCTCCGCCGCCTCGCCTCCGATCGCTCCGGTACAGACGCCTGCGCCCGTTGCATCAGTTCCCGGCGCGGTACAGCCACAAGGGGCCGATACGGTTGAGTTCTCCGCGTTCGGACAGGCGTTGTCACAGGCTACGGAGCTGTCCAGCTTGAGTGTGGCCCGCGTTCGCGCCATCCGTTCCGAAATCGCAAAGGGTACGTTCGAGACCCCCGAACGTCTCGCGGGCACAGCCGCCCGCCTCGCGGAGATAATCGGACAGCCTCCGACCAGCACGCGTCATAGCCGATAACCCTTCCCGCGCGGCGCAATTGATTCCCACCGCATTCTTCAAGTTACTGGACGCCGGTCTCGACAGGGAACCTGGCGGGGTGATTGTCATCTCACATCTACGTACCCATCCCCGCTGAAATGTTGCTCCCGCCGGTTAGCCTGCGCAAACCACTCCACGACGCCGGCGCGACACTACTCGGAACCAGCGCCCTTGTGCTCAATCCGCCCTTACGCCGGTACCGGTTCCTTCCCACGCGCATCCTGATCGGAGGGCCTATCTTCGGACGTTGGCATCCCGGATCGAATCGTAGACTGAGGATGAGAAGCTGCGAAGACAGTCCGGGGTGTAACGCCCCTTTCATCGCCGACCGGAGGGATGGCTGGTCATGTCGTATATCGATTTGCACAGCACGTTGAGAGATTGGCCTTACGAGGCGGAAAAGATTTCGGTTCGCAAGATCCTAGGATCAGACGGAACCGTTCGTATACAGATGCGCGTTGAGCTCGGGGTGATCCAGATGGAACTCGATCACCGTCCGGACGGCGCCCGCCCCTTCGGCTGCGATACGCTGCTGGCCTACCACGAGAAGCGTTTGCAGCAGCATATCGAGCTGAACGGAACACCGCTCGGGTTTGCGTTGTCGCCGCAGGAGTGCTATGCCCTACGGGTCGAGGCTTCGATGCTTTATCGGCGCTACGTGGCCTATTTCGTGTTGGAGGAATACGCCGGCGTCGTGCGCGACACGCGGGACAGTTTGGAACTGCTCGACTTCTGCAACGAGCACGCGATGGAACCGGACGACCGCCTCGCACTCGAGGAGTTTCGCCCCTATATCGTCATGATGAACGCGCGGGGGTTGGCCTATGAGGCGTTGGACGAGAACGAGCCGGCCAGTGCCCTCGCGCACGTCAATCGCGGTATCATGAACGTCCGGGCATGCTATGAAAATCAGAACCTCTCTGATGTGGCCGAGCGGTGTGAAGAGATTCGTATTCTTCGCGGACTTGCCCGCGAGATCAACGACAAAGTGCCGCGCGATTCGTTGATCGTCACGCGCAAAGCCCTGCGCGATGCAGTAGACCATGAGCGATTCGAGGAGGCGGCCCGCCTGCGGGATGAACTCAAGAACCTGTACCCGCAGAGATAGAGCTTGCTCCCTCAAAAAAGTCGGGTTGAGGCGCAGGGTGCACCGGCTACAGCATTGTCTGTTATTGTGTATCGCCGTATCGCGTCGATTCGCCGGATGAAACGGTGATTCGACCGCTACACCAAAAGAGAGCTTGCTCTAACCCCGCCGGGGTCTCCCCTGTAATACATAATACGGCGGGCTCACCTCAGCTTGTGAACTTCGTCGACCAGATTCAGCAGAAGCCCCGGCTTCCATGGATCCGAGCGGCGTAATGCTCGAAGGTGAGTGGCCTTCCTGGGAAGCGATCCGACTGCAAAGGATAGGTAGCACACCTCGGTGACGTACCTCCGGCGGCCCGTGGTCTCATCAGACGGTGACGGTCTCGGCGGTTCCTGACGACACCGGCGCGTGTAGTTCCGGGCGGGCGCTGAGCCATGCGCGCAGGCGGGCTGCGTCGATAGGATGATTGCCCAGGGCGGTTGCGTGGATCGCGGCGGCGGCGTTGCCCAAATAGGCGGCGTGCATGACGTCGCTACCGCACGCCATCGCCAGGGTTGCGGTGGCCAGCAGCGCGTCTCCGCAGCCGAGAAAATCCACCCCGTGGTTTGCGAAGGCGGGAAGCTGTTCGCTGTGGAGACGCCCGGACCATTCCGGCGAGGTGCGCTCCTGACTCCGCCGGTCGAACACCACCACCCCGCGCTTCTGCAACGTGACGAACATCCGGCGCGCCTGCGTGCGTTGTAGCAGTGCCCACGCCACCGCTGACAGCCCTGATTCGTGATCGTTCAGCGTCGCCCGCACCTCGCGCTCGGTGGGGCAGAGCAAATCAACACCTTTGAACTCGAGCAAACTACCCCGACCCCCGCTGACGTCCGCCGTGAGAATGCGGACGTTGTGCCGCAGGGTAGGCAAGACGCGTTCGAGCAATGTGCCCGTAAGCATGCCGTATCCGAAGTCGCAAAGAATAACGGCGTCCGCCAGTTTGGAATGTTGTTCGAGAATCAAGGCCGCTCGGCGCTCGGCGACGGAATCCAGCGGCAAGCGCGGTCCTTTGTCGAGCTTAAAGAGCTTAGTATCTTCGGAAAGAAACCTGGTTTTCTCGACAAACGCCGGTCGCGCGTCGATCAGGTGCGCGTCGACACCCTCGGTATCAAGAACATGGGTGATTTCGGCGGCGGGCTCACCGGTCGGACCGGCTGTCAACAAGAACGCATGACCGCCCAGTGCGGCGATGTGCCGGGCGAGAATGGCCGCGCCGCCGACATAGGTGCGCTCGTCGCGGTGCGAGAGGCTGAGCATGGGTGATTCGCACGCCACCTGCTGGGCGTCGCACAGGACATACCTGTCCAGGATCACGTCACCGACAACAACGACGTGCATGTTGCGGAACCGATCAAGCACACTATCGATCGAAGAGGCCGTGATGTCGTGGCGACGACACACCACGCTAAGCCGGTGCGATTCCGCCTGCATCGTGCGCGGTAGGTGTTCGAGCAGTTCCGTGGAGCTGAACACCACCTCTCCGCTTGAAAAAAGGATGCGCCCGCCATATCCCTCCACGACCTGTTTCTCGGCAAGAAACCCGGCGTCGGCGGCGTGTTCGTATTCGCTGCCTTTGACATAGACGTCCGGGCGGATCGCATCGAGCAAAGCTTCGGCGGTCGCATCCGGGTTGATATAGACGAAATCGACGCACATGAGGGCGGCGAGATTCTCCGCCCGCAACTCCTGCGGTATGTACGGGCGCTGGGCACCCTTGTCGACGTCGCTGTCACCAGTCAGCGAAACGACCAACAGGTCGCCCTGCTGTCGGGCGAATTCGAGGTAGCGAATGTGTCCGGGGTGGACGATGTCGAAACAGCCGTGGCAATGAACGCTACGCCGCCCCTGACGCCGGGCGTCGAGAACGACATCCTTGAGGCGGTCAAGACCGACGATTTTCCCGAGAAAGCTGGGGTTTCTTGTCATCCGTGACGTTCCGTCATGGCGGCCTGCGTCGCCCGCCATCGTACCGCAAGTATGCGCCTTACGTGAGTATCAACGCTGACGCGGGCTTAATCCTGCCCGGTGCGTCCATAACTCGTTGACGCAACCGGCTTCACGCATCAGGCGGGGCACCCTTGCCACCTGCCAGTTTTTAGAGCAAGCTCTCTTTTTGTGTAGCGGTCGGATCACCGTTTCATCCGGAGAATCGACGCGATACGGCGATACACAATAACGGACTATGCTGTAGTATCGGTGCGGGCCCTGCGCCTTCGCTACGGAAACCCGATGGACGTATCCGTCGTCGTTACGAAATCAGCCAGCAGAGGTAGGTCGGGTCATCGACCCGACAAGAACGGTTGGATACACTGACGCCATGCCAACCTTTCTCCGATCCGTGGCTCCCGGAGGCACTTTCTTTTTCACCGTTGTAACGTTTGATCGGCGTCCCATCCTTACGACACCAGTGGCCCGGGTCCTGCTCCGAGACGCTATCGAAGAAACACGCTGTCGACGGCCGTTTCGTATCGAAGCCATCGTCGTGCTTCCCGACCATCTTCACACCATGTGGACCTTGCCGGAAGGCGACGCGGATTTTTCGACCCGGTGGCGCAAAATCAAAGAGGCATTCACGCGGCAGTATCTTGCCGCAGGCCGTCGTGAAAAAACGGTGAGCAAAGCAAAACGGGCGAAAGGTCTGCGTGGTATTTGGCAGCCCCGCTTTTGGGAGCATACGATTCGCGATGAACGCGACTTCGCGCAACACATGCATTACATCCATTACAACCCCGTACGTCACGGACAATCGACGTGCCCCCACGATTGGCCGTATTCAACGTTTCATCGCTGGGTGAAGGAAGGGGTGTATGCACCGGATTGGTGTCGCGCATGCAACAAGCGTGCTACAAAGCCACCGGACTGCCATACGATCAGTTCAACAGTAGGAGAATGAGGTAGGTCGGGTCATCGACTCGACAGGACAGCCACCCGACAACCATCTAAACGAATGTCGGGTCGATGACCCGACCTACAAGGCTTACACGATTTTCCCACCCAAACACGCCCTCAATCCGGTTTCGTCATGGACATCGGGTCCAGCGCGTCATCTAGTTCCTTGTCTGAAAGAACCTTGTGTTGCTTGGCCACCTCGCGTACCGTTTTCCCGGTGGCGAACGCTTCCTTGGCGATCGCCGCCGCCTTATCGTAGCCGATCAGCGGGGCGAGGCTGGTACACATCGCCAGCGACCCTTCGATCATGGTCGCACACCGCTCCTTGTTGGGTTCGATCCCGACTACACACCGATCGGCGAACACACGCGCCGCGCTGGTCAACAACCGGATCGATTCGAGCACATTGTGGGCCATGACCGGCATCATGACGTTGAGCTCATAGTGCCCGTCGCGGCAGGCGATGGTCACCGCCAGATCATTTCCCATCGCCTGAGCGCACACCTGCACCATCATCTCGCTCATCACCGGGTTCACTTTGCCGGGCATGATGCTGCTGCCGGGTTGCGTGGCGGTCAGTTTGATCTCACCGATGCCGCACCGCGGACCGCTGCCCAACATGCGAATGTCGTTGGCCACCTTCGACAGCGCCACCGCAATCGTTCTGATCTGCCCGCTGGCCTCCGCGACGGCGTCCTTGGCTCCTTGACTCTCGAAATGGTTTTCGGCTTCGACGAACTCGATACCCGTCGACGTACTCAGCGCCGCCGCTACACGTTTTCCGAACTCGTGGTGCGTGTTGATCCCGGTTCCGACCGCCGTACCGCCGATGGCCAATTCACGCAGGGCTTTGATGGCCTTGTGCCCACGAAGCATCGACAACTCGACCTGTCGCGCATACCCGGAAAACTCCTGACCCAGTCGGATCGGCGTGGCGTCCTGCATGTGCGTACGCCCGATTTTTACGATGCTGTCGAACGCCCGGGCCTTGGCGGTAAGGGTCTGGTGAAGATGATCGAGGGCGGGGATAAGATCGCCCCTTAGCGCCTCAGCTATTGATACGTGGATGGCTGTGGGAATCACGTCGTTCGACGACTGACCCATGTTGACGTGATCGTTCGGATGAATGAAGTCGCGGGCGCCGATGCTCTGCCCGCCGAGTTCGCACGCACGATTGGCGATCACCTCGTTCGCGTTCATGTTCGTGCTGGTACCGGAACCTGTCTGGAAAATGTCGACAACAAACTGCTCATCGAGCTTCCCGTCGATGACTTCCTGCGCCGACTTGGTGATGAGCTCGGCCTTGGCGCCGTCCAGTTTTTCCAGCCCGCGATTCACCTGCGCCGCCGCGTGCTTGACCAACCCGATGGCGCGAATGAACCGGCGACTGAAGCAATAGCCGCTGATCGGAAAGTTTTCGACCGCCCGTTGCGTGCTCGCCCCCCAATAG
>CAZWWW010000028.1:0-13329 GCA_964637715.1 uncultured Phycisphaeraceae bacterium
CCGTCTTGCCGTGTCCGTCAGTGAGCACGACAAACACGGAAAGCTGTGGGTGCGACGCCGGGAACAAGCGAGCGTGGACCCGGCTGAACATACCGATCAGCGATTGTTTGCCCGTCAGTTGGTCGGTGATAATCTGATCGCACACCAACAAGGCGAGTACGTCTGGTTTGGGTAGATGCGTCGGCATAGGTCGGAAATCTCCATCGTATGAATCCTATGCCCATCGTACTCAACTCACGCAGAAACCGATAGATCCTGTGCCGGCGGAATCCCGGCGATGGGACAGGGCGCCGCGCGACGCGTTTGACCGCTCGGTTGAAACAGGCGACGTTTTGCACCACAATGGCGGGCGTAGACAGGCTGAATGAGTCGGCCAAAACGACTCAACCCCAAACCCCGGACAAACGCGATCGGAGCGCTATGAAGGTTCACGAGTATCAAGCAAGAACGTTGTTGGAAGAAGCCGGTGTCCCGGTTCCCCCGTCGCACGTGGTAGACACGGTACCGGCGGCGATGGACGCCTTTGCCACGATCGGTGGTCGGGTGGTGGTCAAGGCGCAGGTGTTCGCTGGTGGACGCGGCAAGGCCGGGTTCGTCAAGCTTTGCGGTACGGAAGCCGAAGTACGCGACGCCGCCACGTTCATGCTGGCGAACCGTATGGTCTCTCCACAAACCGGGGCGGAGGGCATTGCGGTCAAGAAACTCCTTATCGCCTCAGCCGTCGACATCGAGAGCGAATACTACGTAGCCGTGGTGGTCGATCGGGCGAAGCGCTGCCCGGTGGTCATGGTCTCGCGCGAGGGCGGGGTCGAGATCGAGGTCGTTGCCAAAGAAAACCCGGACGCGATCATCAAGCGTTGGCTCGACCCGCATCTGGGCCTGCTCGGTTTTCAGACACAACAACTTGTGGCCTCGCTCGGATTTACGGACAAGACCCAGGCCAAAGCCGCCGCCCGCGTGATTCGCGGTCTGGTGGACGTCTTTTACAAATACGACTGCTCCCTCGCCGAAATCAACCCGCTGGTGCGTACCAACAACGGCGAGGTCTTGGCCATCGACGCCAAGATGAACTTCGACGACAACGCCACCTTTCGCCATGCCCGTTTGCAGGAGATGTTCGATCCTGGCGAAGAGAATCCGATGGAGTTGCGTGCGAAAGAGCACAATCTTTCCTATATCGCGCTGGACGGCAACATCGGTTGTCTTGTGAACGGGGCGGGGCTGGCCATGTCCACCATGGACATCATCAAACTGCACGGTGGTGCGCCGGCCAACTTCCTGGACGTAGGCGGTTCGGTTACCGCGGAGGGCGCGGTGGAAGCCTTTCGCATCATCCTGTCGGACAGCAAGGTCAAGGGTATTCTAGTAAACATTTTCGGCGGGATCGCCCGGTGTGATACCATCGCCGAAGCCCTGATTGCCGCGGCGAAAGAGATCGGGTTTGAAGTGCCCGTGGTCGTGCGTCTCGAAGGTACCAACGTCGAGCGCGCCCGGGCGCTGCTCAAAGAGGCGTCCATTCCCGCGCTGATCGGTGCAGCCGACCTGACCGACGCGGCGCAAAAGGTCTGCGCGAAAGTGGCCTAACATTGAGCCCGGGCCTGAGGGCGTTTCGCTACAGTCAATGCTCATTCAACCGACCGCGCGGAGCGTTCCACCTTGGGATGCAGACGTGGAACGTAGCTGACGTGCTGCACAACATTTGATCAGGCGCTAAAACAGCGCGACCAGGAACACGACAAGTGCGGTACCGAACGTAGCCAGTGCCGCCCAGCCTGCGATCAAACGCACGCGCGGACCGATGGGCTTCAACGGTTGGTCGATCTTGGCCAAGAGCGTCACGATACAGTTCGTTGCCTGGAACGCGAACGGTGTGAGTCGGGCCCTGAGCGACGGTCGTGCGACTGATGCGCCCGCCGCATTGTCCTCACCGTCCCCTTGCGAATCGGCACCCTCGCCGTTGACGACGGCGCTTACGTCTTTGTCGGGCGTGCCATTGGGTGGCGGCGGCGTAGACCCCACCACGCCGAGCATCCCGGTGCCCACAACGCCTGGTTTCCCTTGCGATTGGTACATAGCTGCTGCGCTGGGCGATCTGCTGGGGGCCGCGCTAGTGTCCGCTGCGTCCAGCGTCGGTTCCTGGGGACCGGTCGTTGTTGGTGCAGCCTCTGTGGCGGGTTCGTCCGCCGATCCCATAAGGTCGCGCATGAAACTGGGGACCGCTTCCTGTGGGTCGGTCTCTGCAGGAGGGTTTTTTGTGTCTGTCTGGGTACCGGGGTCGATCGCCACCTCGCCTTCGGGTTGAGTCGGCGTTTCGGGCGGAGGGTGCTCCGCTTCGGCAGCCGCCGCCAGCGCGGCGTCCAAATCGTCCAGCGCCACGGCCGTCTCCTCGATACCGGCGACCGCTTCAACCCCACCTGTTGTCGATTCGGTGTTCTGATCGGTTTTGGATTCGACTATCTTGGATTCAACGGCCAAGGGGGGTTCAGGACGTTCTGCTGATGACGCAACCGGCAACTCACTCGTATCCTCTTCGGGCGCGTCCGCAGCGTCAGAGTCAATGCCAACCACGGCGTTGGTCGCCGGTTCATCGCCGCCGGCAGACACGGACTCCGTTGGTGGGTTCGTTGTCTCAGCGGTGACGTCTCCGGTGTGATCGTTCGAGTCTGAGACGACAGGTTCGGTCGCGGCGGTATCGTCTGCGGCGTCACGTCCCCCCGGGTCAACAGTGGGCTCGTGCGTGGGTTGGTCTGGTGAGACTACATCCACCGCGATTTCGGGGGGATCGGGTTGCTGGTCCGCCGCGGTATCAGACGGAGCGGACGCATCTATGGACGCTTCGTTTTCAGTGGATTCGACCTCGGGGTCCGGCTGCTCAGATTTGGCGGCTTTCTTCGCGGGTTCCACGTGGTCAGAGGGTGTCTCGGACGATGCGTGTGTCTCGTCGCGCTCAGCGCCCGCGTCATCTTTTCGGGGTGGTGTGACAGTGGTCGGCTCGTCGCCCGCCGTCTCCGTCGTCTCCGTCGGTTCCGCCGGCTGTTCCGCCGGTGTCGAGACTCCCAATTCAGTAGCCGCCGGCTCCGCCGCCGGTGTCGAGGCTCCGAGCTTGGCAGTCCCTGTTTCCGCCGCAGGTGGTGAAGCTCCAAGTTCGACAGCCGCCGTCTGCGCGAGCCCCTCAAGACGGGCCAACTCGTCTGAGAGAACCTTTTCGGGAGAGGGGACGTTGGCGGTATCGATCGATGTGGATGTCTGTTGCGCGGGCGGGTCCGGTTGTCCGAGGTCGTTAGAGAGTGCCTCGGCTGCGTCCGCGGCCCGTGCGAGCTCCTCGTCCAGGTCCGCCAGCGATCCCAGCCCGGCGGCGTCGGCGCTGTTCCGAGCGTCCGAATCGTGGTTGTCCGGTTGCTTTGCGCTACTCATCAGTTGGTTTCGCCGGGTGCGCCGTCGATCACGCGACGCGTCATCCGCGTATCCACGCTGTTTGTGTATCGCCTCTTCGAGTCGGGCGATCCGCAAAAACAGTCACACGATCGGCACACAAAAACAGGGCCTGGTCAAGCATCGGATTCATAGCGACATCGACTTTGCTAGCTCGATTGGCCCTTTTGGTTCAAATGTGGATCGTGCAGTCACGCAGGACAAAGCGCGTCGCGGCTCGGATCGTCGTGATACTTGGAAACACCGTACGCTCCTTGCGCCGCGATCCGGCTTTGCCCGACGTATGTCACGCCGGCGCATTGCTGCTGTACTATCGGACGTGTCGAGACGCGCCCTGAGCGTGCGGCGCACTTCTTGTCAGGCTTCGCGCGTCGAGGCCACTCATCTCACAACCTGATTCTCGACCGCTGCACCGGAATGGCGCTTGCTCTACTCTCAAGGATAGCCCGATAATGCCACGCATGTCTGTTGTTCGCCTTTTTTGCCCGTCGCTTGTTGTTGGGGAACAAGCGCTCTCAGCCGACGAATCACACCATCTGATCGGGGTACTCCGGGCCAAACCGGGACGTTCGCTGGTTCTTTTTGACGGCGCGGGCACACAAGCCTTGGCCACACTCCTCCGCGTCGAGCGGCGTACAGCCATCGTGGAGGTCGAGGCGCCGGCGCACCGGGACTTCGCGCTCGACCACCGGGTGACGCTGGGCGTAGCCGTCGGCAAACAAACGCGGCACGCCTATATGATCGAGAAATGCACGGAACTCGGCGTGCGATCCGTCTGGCCACTGATCGCCGAACGAAGCGTGACCCATCCGGGCGCGGCGGCGATCGACAAATGGCGTCGCCGGGCCATTGAAGCAGTCAGACAATCCGGTCGCGCCTGGGTGCCTGATATCCACTTGGCTCAAACATTCGAGGAGGTTGTGGCGCGGGCGTCCGGTTTCGCCGCGGCTGGGTATTGTGATGTAACTCTGGCAGGCCGATCGATTCGTACCTTCTTTGATACGACGAAACCACCATGCGATGTGCTGCTGCTCGTGGGACCGGAGGGCGGCTGGTCGGATCGCGAGCGTAACGAGGCCCGCGAAAAGGGACTGGATCCCGTCTCACTCGGTCCCACGACACTCCGCACGGAAACAGCGGCGGTGGCTGTCTGCGCGAGCGCAGCAGCCGCCTGTGGGTTTTCAGGAAACGCGCAAAACAACGAGCAAGCCAGGCGAATGTAGGACAAAGGCCGACCGCGCGACGCGGCTGTTACGGTCATGGCGACTCAATCGTTCGGCGGCTTCGCACGCGCTCCTTGTCGTAGCCACCCCCCTTGGTACCGCCGATACCTCGTACGCGCAACACGCGCGGACCGCAACCAAACGAGGATCAACCGGGCGCGCTTGACGCTCATCGAAAGCGCGGTTTCAATGCGTGGCGTAGCACCGCTAGCTCAGTTGGCAGAGCAGCTGACTCTTAATCAGCGGGTCCGGGGTTCGAGTCCCTGGCGGTGCAGTGTAAACCACTATCAATAAACGACTTGCGAGCACGCCGCCAAGTGCGGCGTTTTTCGTAGATGGACGGTGCTACGTTGGTGCTACGTTTTCGGGGGTTGCGCGCACAAGGTCAGAACCCCATGGACGGCCACGAACCTGTGAACACCCAGCGGGAGCCGCAGAATCCGTCGAGTTGGGGCGAACGTCCGGCATGGGAACAATCGAGCCGGTACGCCCCGGGTGAACGTCCGGCGGCCAGCGTCGAGCCGTCTAGCCGGGGTAGCCGGTGAACGTCGAGCCGCCGGTCCGGTGAACCCGTCCGGCCCGGTGTGCCTCGCTGTTCGGATGTTCGTCACAAGCCTTGGCAATCGCACGAGCCTTCTCCAGCGTCGGGCGACTCCAACCCACCGCCTTCGCGGCACGCGCTTTTGTTGAATTGGATTCCCTGTCTCTAGCATCTAAACCCTGCGAAAAAGTTTCGCAGGGTTTCTTCTTGCCACGTCCTCCGCTTCCGCTTGCCCCCTTTCCCGCCTTCTCCCTTATCTTCGCCTTCGGTTTTTCGATACGTTCAACGGCGGCGGCTACGGCCAGCTTTTCGGATGGGGAGAATGATAGACGGACTTCGTTCTCGTCGCGTTCACCCAACGCCCCCGGGAGCCGCCCCGGGTGAGCCGTCCGGCCAGTGAACCAGTCCGGCAGGGGAGCCGTCGAGCCGATGCGTCCAGCGTCGAGCCCGCCCCCGGGAGCCCGTCCGGCGGGGGTGAGCCCACCGCCTTCGCGGCACGGGCTGCCGCGCGATTTGGTTCTTTGTCTTTCGGCTTGGAAACTGGGGAAACATTTTCCCCAGTTATTTTCGCTTTCTTTTTCGACGGCCTTCCTTCCTGTTCCTTCCTTCGTTGCTTCGCCTTCGGTTTTTCGATACGTTCAACGGCGGCGGCTACGGCCAGCTTTTCGGATGGGGAGAATGATAGACGGACTTCGTTCTCGTCGCGTTCACCCAACGCCCCCGGGAACCGCCCCGGGTGAGCAGCGCGGAACCCGTCCGGGTGAACGCGGAGCCGGAGCAGTGAATCGCCCCCCCAAAACAGCCTCAAACGGGTGTGCCCACGAGGAAGCCTCACGGCGATCTCTATCGCGTTTTACGTCGGGATGATGCAATCAGTCACAAGCCGATGCGTTCGGCCAGCACGCGTCGATTCTAGGCCTCATTTTCAGACTATGGGGTTGCAAGCGCTTCGGGTATCGGGTATGATTCGCGTAGCCATTCGACGAAAAGTCGAAGACGACAATCGGAGCCTCGGTGTCGCCACCGGGGCTTTTTTTGTGCGCGGTGGTGTTCCATACAAAAAAAGCGGGCCCGTGTTACACCTCGACACGGGCCCGCCTGTTCGATTTACGTTCTCACGGCCAACTTCACGAACGGGGCTTGCGTGTATCCGTTCAGGTCGGTGAAGGTCGTCGAGTCGATCGGCGAACCATCATCGCGAATTGTGATCCTAAACGTCACTTCGTCGTTGCCGAACTTGAACGACTTGTCGGTGTCGATCCGCAATTGCGTCGAAGCGTAAACGTAGCGATCGAGCCTACAAAGCATCAGGTCGCCCGGAGTGTCAAGCTGTTGACACGCGCCGCATGTGTGAAGCGGAAATCCCAGCAACTTTTTAGGCGAACTGTCTCTTGCCGAACTCGTCCAAGTCGGTTCGATGGACGATGATGCCACGGAAACCATCGTACCGAGCGCGGGAATAACGCTCGGATGTGCCAGCCACGCCGCACGCGAATCGTCGCCCGGTTCAAGACGCGCAGTCATATTCAGAACGTCGAGAAGATCGATCTTCCCGGATGCCGTCGAAGTTGACTGTGAATACGTCGCAGGCGCGCTCGTGATACCCAGCGGTTCGCCCGCGCCGGTTCCGTTCAGCAAATTGTCAACCTGCAACAGTGTCAGCGCCTGCGCGAATACTTCACGAATGCGGTCAATCGTTCCGACCATGGCGTCGGCCAACAATTCGTTCGACACCCTGACGATCTTTCCGGCTTTGCTCAGGTTCATTTGCGTCGAGCCAAGCACAACGGTGTCCTCGGCCAGCGTAGAACTCTCAGCGGAACGAGCCATCTGAAATCCGGCAAGCTCGCCCGCCGACTGGTCGCGATTGTTGATCGTCGGGAACGTAATTGACGGACCGGCCTGAACGTCGACGTTTGTTCGCAGCGACAAGTACGGTGCCAACATTTCAACCGCCGAAAACAGTTCCATGGAGTACCGCATCGGGACCGCGAATCCCCCGTCGACGCCAACGCTTTCCCCCATTGAACTAAGACGTTTGAGCCGGTTGTCGGAAATCCCTTTGTTTGACGCAGCGACAACCCGAAGGAACTCGCCGAAGTCTCGGAATCCATCGCTCGCCAGTTCTCGCCGGTCAATGGCCCGTGCCGGCTCCCGATACCGCCACCCATTCCTGCGCAAATGCGACAGCGACGACTGGCCCAACGAATTACCTCCATTGCGACGCGATTCCTCTAAATCTCGAACGTCGACATCCCGCAATTGCCCTCCCATTGCCTCTTCATTCGTCACAATGCCCACGGATGCCAGACCCTGCGGCGCGGTTAACGCGTCGTCGATCTTCTCCGCACGGTTCCGCAACGTGTTGCATTTCGCAAGGTGGTCATACCGCGATTGCAATTCCTCAAGCTCGTTGGCCTCCGTTTTCGTCAAGTCGCGCTTGGCCGAATCGGCCAGTGCGATAATTTCCATCTGCCTTTGGTGGTTCGTCACCATCTCATCTGAATTCATATCGTGCTCCTCTCAGTGCGGGCAACCCCGCACCTAGTTGTGTAATCAATCCATCCTCCTAGCTATCGCGACGCAACGCTTGCGAAGCGCGGCAAACAGCAGTCGCATGACGAACCTGTTCGCAGTGCAACGATTCGGATTCACTCCTATTCGCCCTCAGGCTGGGCGGCGACAAGCTCGCCTGCCAGCCACGAGGTTTCGACGTTTTGCATTTCGTCTCTAACACGGACAATGTAATCCGGACATTTTTCGCGAATCTGCCGCAATAGATTCGTGTATCCGGAGAAAACCTTATCCCAATCGGTGCCAGCTCCAGCCGTCGCGTCGAAAACCTCAGTCGTATTCAGCACGCCACGCCCAACCGCGCCCATCACAGTCCGTCGCGCATGCAACAGCAGCAAATCGCGAAGCAGGGATGATCGTTCGGCACATTGAATATCGGCGCATTCTTGCCATAGTCTCGCGAACGACTCGGGAACCCGCGTGTTTACCTGCACCATCGCCATATCGAATCTCCAATAAGGATATTGTCGCTTTCCTACTAAATGCTACACGATGATACGTTAAAAGCAAGGTGGAATTGACCGCGGACACGGAGCTACACAATGGCCATAAAGGTGTGTGAATGACAGGGTATTGTAATAGGTGGATCAATGTCGAAAAAACCCTGCGAATGCCAAAAAAAAAGCCGGATACCGCCATATTACCTTTCATCGAGCGCTAAAATGTGGGTTGCACAGCATGGTTTAGCGTGTAACGCCCCTTTTTTTTGGACACGCCCTCCCCCTCATCGTTATATAATCCCTGAATGAACAATCTTCGTTCCGTCGATGTGCTTGACCCCCAGGGCAGGCACCCGACGCAAGCCGACGAACGCGCCGGATGGATGGATCATTCGCTTTTTTGCCTCATGCTTTCCGCCTTGACGGGGCGGACGCGACTACCCGCCCATTGCGACGGGTGTGGCAAGCTGTTCGTCTGCCGGTCGACGCCGCGCCGATATTGCAGCAAGCGCTGTCAATCGCGATCGAAAGACAGCCAGCCAGTAGCGCCGACGCCCGCCGGTTGAACGGCGGGGTGGCTGTCGCGTCGTGACGGTGTGGCGTAGGTGTGGTTCGTTCCCCGGGCGGCTGGCGGTTGGTGGTTGGTTGGTTCATCCGGGTAGTCGGCGGGGTTCGTCGTGGCGTGACGTCGACAGTGTCCGGGTTCAACGAACCGTCGGGTGTTCAACCTGGCGTCGGGTGTTCAACGCGGTGATGTGATGGATACTGGCCGGGTTCAGGCGGGGTGGCAGACGGGGGTGGAGTCGTTCGTCGGGTGGGTGGTGTCGTTCGTCGGGTGGGCGTCCGGACAGCCGTCCGACGGGTGGCGTTTTCGACGTTTGGCGCCATGAAAGGCCAACATATAAAAATGGTCCAGCATGGTGGAGGCCTCTACCATGGAAGGCCAACCTAAACCGCGTTTACGGTACTAAAAACTCAAGAAAGGCCAAATTCTTGTATTGGGGATAGCTTGGTCCACCATGAAAGGCCAAATGGTCCAGCATGGTGCGATTCCCTCATACAAGGCCATCGTCTGGCAACCGCCAAGAATACACCGCGCCTTTACCGAATCCGTCTCTATTGCAAACAATCTTAAGCTGTTCTCGGGCGCGTTTAAGGGTGCGTTCGGTGATACCTTGAGCATCCGCAGCGGCTATGACGTCGTCACGCACGACGGGTCCGTTGGCCAATTCGGTTTCGAGAAACTCAATCGCTTGGTTCAGCTTCCGGCTGTTGCCGCGCGGTTCGGCGATCGCGTCATCAACGTCGATGTCGATGGTGTCCGGTTCCCACGAAACGCGAGCTAGACAGCCGAGATCATTCACCAGCCTGTACGCCAGCCCGTTGCCTGTTCGTGCGAGATTGTTTTTCGCCGGTAAGAACAGACGTCGGTCATCATCGTTTTTGTCTTTGAGTACCAGCCAGACGGCCCGCGCCGCCGCAGTGAACGCGAGCGAGCCCATGACGCGATGCAGCGCAGAGTTTTGCCCTTGCCCGCCCTTGTTTAGATGGGTCACGCACGCGACGGCCACGCGACGCCGTGCCGCAAGGTCGGCCAGCGGCTCGAGCAACGCGCGAACGTCTGTATTCCGGTGCGAATCGGCCCCGCCGCAGTACGCGCTAATTGGGTCAATCACCACCAGCCGACAGCCGTCCATATCGTCAAGCGTGCGCTCGAGCGACGGCATGTCCGCGCCAAGGTCGAATGTCCGCCGCCGCGTTCCGCCTTTGTCGGTTCGTTGTTGCGTACCGGTAATCGCTATGATTTTCGATAGGTCGGCCTGCGCAGATTCGAGCCGCGATTTGACGGTGTCATCGAGCGCGTCTTCGGCGCTTAGCAGAATCACACCGCCCGCGGGGATGGGTTGATTCGGGGCGTCCGGCCAGCCGCGGCCGGTGCTCACGCGGCTCGCCATATCGAGCGTGATAAACGATTTTCCGAGCCCGGGATTGCCCGCGATCATCGTCAGCTTGCCAATGGCAATACGGCCATCCCAGAGCCATTCCACGGACTTTGTCACCACGTCGGCTAGCTTCGTTACGATAGCGCTTGTGGCCGGTGTCGACTTCTTGACGTCGGCAGTGCCACCGCCTGGCACGTCCGTATCAGTCAATGACGGTTCGGGGGGCGGTTTCCACGGATCAGTCTTAGCGGCCAGCGATTCGAGTCGGTGAACGATTTCGATTTCGGTCAGACACGACGCCGCGCCATCAGCCCCAGTCCAATCGGCCAGATCGCCATGCTCGGGAAGTCCGTCGAGTTCCACAATCTTCACGGTCGCGTCCAACGAAGTCAGCGTCGTCGCAATTTTTTCCGCCGCCCTCCGACCGGGTGCGTCGCTGTCGGGCAAAACGAAGACTTTCTTGTTTGCGAGCGCCGTCCAGTCGGTCAAGCCGACCGCGTTCGAACCGCCGGCCCACGTCGTAACCGTCAGTCCAAGTACTTTTCCAGCGTCCGCACACCCTTCCCCCTCGACAATCCACACTGTCTTTTCGTCGATGATTTCTGGTAACCAAAGTAGCGGTCTCGGCGCTTTCATTGCCGCGATCACCCATCCGGCTTTTGTCCGCGAGACTGGCCTGATTTCCTTGCCGTTATCGTCGTCCCATCGCAGCACAACGCCCACCGGCTCGCCATTCGCGCCGCAATACGTCCATTCATGCGTCGGTTCGCCCAGCGTCGACGCGAGCGCTTCGATCGCACGTTCGGCAGTCGGGAACGAATGAATGTGTTTTGCGGCCTTGCCATTCGCGCGTGCTGGCGATGGTCCGAAAAGGTCTTGCTGTCTCAGTCCAACCGCGGCGACGATCGACGCAATCGAACAGCCCGCGAAACATCGCAACAGCACGCGGCCATCGTCGCCGATTCCGACGGACAGCGACGGGCGTTTATCATCGTGCGCAGGACAACACGCGGTCCAGCCGGAGCCGCTTCGTTTCACATTCGATAGCCGTTCTAACACGCGATCCACTGGAGTGCCACCGTCTGGCACTTCCACGTCGATAGGCTCGAGTTCGGACAAAGTCGGCGTGCCTAGACAATCGGATTGTGATCTTGCCATTCGACGCCCTCCCTAAGAAATCACCGCGGGGCGTTCAGTTCGACTCAGAAGGAAGTTAGCGACATCCTGTCGGCGATATCGAACCGAGCGACCGACTTTGACCCAAGGCAGGTCGTATCGCCGTGCACACCGCCACACCGCCAGCGTGCCGGGTCGTATGCGAAGGATTTCGGCAGTCTCAACTTCGGTCAGCAGGTCGTTATCTAGAACTATGTCTACATTCGTTGCCATTCATCTTGCTCCAAAAAGAATAATTGTTCATCTGGAACAAAGATATGACACGGATAGGCACAATGCGAGCGCACCCCTAAGGGGTGCGGCAGCGCACCTCTAAGGGGTGCGTTGTATTATTTTGGAAAGATTGGACGAATGTGTTCGAAGATCGTGCGCTGTGCCGGGTGGTACTTGGACCCGGCCAATTGCCGGTGAATCTCCCACGAGACGTCACCGCGAGACAGTGTGGGGTTTTTTTCGTGTATCTGCTTGGCCATTTCGATATGACGTTTGCGACGCGCTTCCGCTTTTTTCGTTTGAATCGCAGCGCCGCGGCGTTTTGGTTCAACTTGCTTTGTCAAATGCTCGTGCTGTCCTATGGCCTGCACGGATAGCGGATAGCGGTCAAAGACAGCAAAGAACGCAGCCAGTCGAATCGTTGCGGCAAGATTGTTGCCATTGTCGGCAATCAGTGCACGGACGTCTTGCAATGCCGTAAATGCGGCATCGGCAAAGGTCATCGTCAAAGAATCTTCCGATGCAGTCGGCCCGTAGTGCGGCCCTTTACAGCCTTCGGCGCGAAGGATGCTTATCAACTGGTTGCGAATTGAGGCCAGTGTCTCAGGTTGCTTGCAATCATCGTCGCCAAGACTTCGGAACAATGTCGCAATAGACTGCATTTCCTTTGCTTGTGCAGCACTATAGATAAATGCAAGCTTTTCATCAGATACACTGCGTAGTGGTCTGAACTGTGTCTCTAAGACAGTTCGCAGAATCTGGTCAGCGTCAATCCTTTGCTTCGTTGCCATTGGTGGCGCCTCCAATCAGTGTTTCAATGTCCGTTCCCCCAACGGAAAGCATCTTCGAAGTGGTCGTCTCTACCGCCGTGCGAACCGGTGCAGTGTCGAGCCGCGCGTAGACTTGTGTTGCGGCCAGTGAACGATGCCCGAGCGCTTTCCCGATTACTTGCAGCGACGTTCCAGCGTTTGCCAGCCAGCTACCCAGCGTCCGACGCAAGTCGTGAATGTGGAAGTCTTCAATCTCTGCGCGTTTCAGCAGTGCACCCCACGACTTTTTTGGTTCGATGACATGACCGGTCCGCGAATGAGTTGCGAATACCCACGGGGAACCGTTCGCATTCTCAGCGCGACGTTGCAATATCTTCACTGCGTGGCGAGCCAACGCGACCAGCAGTTGCTCCTTGTTCTTGCTTACCTCTTCCGGGATTCGCCATAGTCCGCGCTCGAGATTCAGATCGTCCCACCGCATTGCCTGCACGTTGCCACGCCTCGCGCCGGTGAATAGCAACGTAAGGAAAAAGTCGCGCATCATCGGGTCGGGTTCGTCGGCCAATGCGGTTAGGAAGCGCTGCAATTCATCGCTGGACAAAAAACGGTCGCGCGACGTTTCCTTAAACCTCTTGACGCCGATCGTGGGATTGCGTCCATTCCAGCCACGCGACGTCGCAAAGTTGAACATGGTAACCAGCAGAGCTAACGCCCTGTTCGCAGCATAATGCCCGTTCCGCTTGCCTATGCGGGCGTGCAGTGTTGCGATGTCGGCCTGTTGAATGTCGGACAGCCGCCGGTTATGCAGGGGTGTGAGCAACTTCTTGAATTGGCGTTCATCTTCGGCCCACGTCCTCTTGTGCGGCCGCGCGTGAATCGCAATGTAGTCATAGAATAAGGCTTTGAACGTGTATTCAGCTCGGATGGCGCGACGTCGTGCAGCAGGGTCTTTGCCTTGGGCGATCTCCATGTTCAGTATGCTGGCGCTGTTGCGTGCTTGTTCAATGGACAGCGCAG
>CAZWWW010000029.1:0-13177 GCA_964637715.1 uncultured Phycisphaeraceae bacterium
ACTGCGTTTTCAAACGCTACAGGAACCGCAAAATGTAACCGCGTGAGGTATACGTCGACACGACACACCGATGCACAGCAACAAAAAGCGCTTCAGGAGCCTGTGCGACTACGCGTGGCGCGGGTCTTACGTCCGGGTGGCTGCCGCAGCGCCGCATCTCCGATGAATCGATTCGAGATGAGCGACGCGGTACTCGTTAATGAATGTTGGGGGGGGAAGAACGCATGAAGAGATCGAACGGGGTTAGTGTGTCTGCATTGATGTTGATGGCTGCGTGCGTGTGCGCCCAACCGATTCTTGTTGAACCACCCGATTTTTCCGACACGTTGCCCGGACCGGTGGTGGCCCATACCGGTGTGACCTGTCTGCATGTCGCCGACGGAACGATTACGCCGGGCGATGTCGATTGGGTTCAGGTCACCATAGGTTTTGCCAGCGCGCGGACCGTTGTCGACGTTGATTTTGCGTCACCCGGAGGTCGCAGCGCGTTGCTTGCGTCCGTGGTCGGCGGTGCGACCCGTTTCGGCTTGGCCGACAGCAACAAAGAGGCGGACGACCTGTGCGGTTTGGGAACAGGGTCGGACCCGATCGGTAGCGCGACGGACTCCGTCGCGGACGTCGGACCCACGACACCGGGCACCATCATCAACATCGCCGTTACCGGCGCGGGCGACTCCGGGTTCAATGGTAATCACGCGGAACTGTTCGACTATGAGTTGTGGGTCTATGTGTTGCGCGAAGACGCCGAATGTATGAATGACGCCGACTGCGACGACGGCGTAGCGTGTACGGTCGATCGGTGCGATGCGCTCGACGGCACGTGCCACAACCTTCCCGATGACGGGTTCTGTGACGACGGTTTGTTCTGCACCGGATCCGAGACGTGTGATCCAGGTGACGGGTGCCTCAGCGGAACGCCGCCCTGCCCGAGTATATTGGCGTGCGACGAAGCGAACGGTCGGTGTGTTGGTTGTTATGTGGATGCCGATTGCGTGGACACTTCGTTTTGCAACGGGTCCGAGAGGTGCACAGACGGCGTTTGCCAACCCGGCGTCGTCCCTGCGTGCGACGACGGGGTTCGATGTACGGTCGATTTTTGCGACGCGGAGAAGGATCGCTGCGCCCATATCCCGCGTAATGACCTGTGTAACGACCACCTCTTTTGCAACGGTCGAGAGACGTGCCATCCGCAGGATGGATGTCGACCCGGAAAGCGCCGGTGTCGTCGTGGGCCGTCTCCCTGGTTGAATCGGTAGCGCCCCGGTCCGCCGCCTTGTCGGTTGCAGCTCGGACGCCACGACTGGTGTCTTGTCTCCAAAGGGGAGCTGGTGGGATCGCTTGAAGAGAATCCCCCGCACGGTATGCTGTGTCCGATGTCTCAACCGCGTATAGCGATCATCTTTGGCAGTGAGTCCGACTGGCCGGTAATGGAGAAGTGCGTAGCACAACTCCGGGCATTCGGCGAAGATCCCTACGTCGAGATTGCCAGCGCTCATCGCAGCCCGCAGCGCGTTGCCGAATTCGCTTCGACAGCAGAAGGTGAAGGGTTCGAGGTCATTATCGCCGCCGCGGGTATGTCCAACGCGCTCGCCGGCGCTGTGGCTGCACACACTTGCCTGCCGGTCATCGGCGTTCCCCTGGTTAGCGGATCGCTTTCCGGATTCGACGCCCTCCTGTCCACCCTCCAGATGCCGCCGGGTCTTCCGGTGGCAACCGTATCGGTCGGCGATGCGGGGGCAAGGAATGCCGCGCTGCTGGCGATACAAATCCTGGGCAAGACGGACGCCCGAGTAGCCGAAGCGTTTCGTGCGTTCAAAGCTAAGCAAGCCGATTCCGTCGCCAAAAAGAACGAGGCGCTTCAGGCACGCATCAACCAATAGAGCGCTTTCTGATATTGTGTATCGCCGAATCGAGTCGTATTACCGGATGAAACAGTGATTCGACCGCTTCACACAAAGAGAGCTTACTCCAAGGCAAGTTCCCAGATGGTGCAGCCAATCAGAGGCGCGCCGCCGCGCCGACGTAGCCCGGCGTTGGTTCGTAACGTGCCCAGCGCATAGGCAAGATCGGGCGTCCTGCCTGCACCTCGCCTGGAAGAAGAAGCGTTGATATCCGTGTCGTAGAGGTTTCAAGCCTTCGTTTGGTTAGTCTACGACGGGGCGATCGTGTCGGTCCGGCGCCCGGTCAGCAGCACCGATCCCGCCGCGAGCAGCGTAAGAATCAGAATGATCCCGCCCCAGGTTGACATGGCCGGTATGGCGGGCACACCCGCTACCGCGGTCAACGAAGCGCTTCCGACAAGAACAATGCTTGCCCCCTGGTTGATCAACGTCTTGTAATAAACAGGTCGATCCACGATGGTTACCGCCGCTCCAGATCGCAGAATCAGCGTGTCGATATAGGCGACGTCATTACCCGGTCCGCCGTGGTTGGGCACGTCATCTCGGAATTCAACGGTGCTGCCCTGGCTTACCTCGAGCGTGCCGATCGCAAAATTGGACGCAAAACCCTCGGCGACCGGTCCGCGGTCAACCGAGGCGAGTTCAAACGTACGCAGCGCAGCCGCCCCATCGATTCCCTGCGGCGGTGGCGGAGGCGGCGAAAAAATGATGGTACCATCCAGACGGAAGCATTCGGGACAGGTGCTTCCGTTTAGAAAACTTCCGCTGATGACGATAGGCACGGTGGAGGTGTGTTCGAAGCTGACACCGCCTAACAATACGAGGTTTCCGCCGATGTCGAGGCTGGCGTTGCCCTTGATGTGCAGGATCGGGGGTGTTTCCCCGCCCGCGACCACCGTTCCGCCCTGACCGCCGCTGTTGCACAGTCCGCAGACAACGCAGTCCTGAGAAGCATCGACGACCACATCGCCGAACACCTCAGCTTTCATGGTTGCATCGAGCGTCATGGCACCTGGTGTCGGCTCGCCGCAAAGCGAACTGATCCGCACATTGCCCGCCTCAATCCGAGCGGAGGGGGACTGTTGACCGGTCGCGCTGCGTGCCGTTTGTACGGGCACGGGCATGCCTTCGAGCACGCCGCCACTTTCAATTTCGATAGTCCCCAATGGAACGGAGAGCCTTCTTGTGTTGCCGATGGTTATTCGGCTTTGCCCGCCGAGGTCCGAGCGCAGTTGAACGCCCCCTTGTTCTTCGACCTCGAACTCTTCGTCCACAAGTCCGTCAATGGTGAAGGATGCGCCGTCGAGAACGCGCATCGTGTCAACTTCAACATGTAGATCAAGATTCACCGTATTGGCATTGCCGACCGTCACGCTTTCGTCGTCGATCAGGTCGAGATTCGTCGGTACTTCGTCGTCGTCCCAGTTCTCCGGCGTCCCCCAGTTCTCGTCGACACCGCCATCGTCATAGAACACGCACTCGTCCGGCACACCGTTAAGATCCACATCCGCCGACAGCCCGCTCGCAATGTCGCATTCATCCGGGAGCGCGTTCAGATTACAATCGTCGCACGAGGGAAGATCGGCGCAGTTTTCAATGTCCTGATCGTCGGGAATACCGTTGCTGTTGCAATCAGTCATCGCCGACGCGGTTTGACCAATGTAGGCCGACCACGCCGAGACCGTCTGATTCCGGTCAGGTCCCGCTTCCTGTTTTCTCGTACGTACCGCGTCGACCCCTCGCGCGGATGCAGTTCCCCAAACTGCAAAGCAACCCATCGCCGCCAGGAACAACCCCAGCCGGACGTATGGTTTCAAAAGGCTACCCCGATTACCTGCCATAAAGCTCATCCTCAAGATCGTTGTGAAGGCTCACCAGCTCAGACTCTTTGTCGAACCAAAGCATTCCTCGTTCCGTTGTTATAGTATACCCGAATTGTGCCAACTCGGTCGGCCATTGTGCTTCAGCCTTTTGCAACATGGCTGCCGCCGCCACGGTGTCACCCAAATGAACGCGGGCCAAACCCTCCATGAGAAGCCCGAAAGACGCGGTGTCGCCCGCCTCAAGCGCCTTTTCGGCGTGCTGCGCTGCGTCGTTCCATTTGCCTGAACGAAGATAAGCCATCGCCAGGGTGCGCTCGACGAATCGATCGGGCGCGGATCGCTCTTGGGCCGCCAGTGCATCGCGAAGGGCCATGTCGACATCAAGGGCGCCCGGCAGCTCGAGGCGAATGCGCGCTCGAATCAGGTGGAGGCGCCATCCGGGTTCGGCCTTTTGCTTGAACGCCCGGGCTATCGCCTCCAGCGCGGCAGGGTGTTCATAGAACAACTCCAGCGACGCGAGGTCGCAATAGGTGTACCAGGCTGCGGTGTTCGTTTCGCGGGCGAGGGCTGCCGACGCGCGAAGGCTGATCTCGGCTGCATCCCACGCACCGGCTAGCCATTGTACTTCGGCAAGATTGTTCAATGCCGCAACGCGGGAGGCGGGATGTCGATCGTCGTTAACGTCCAGCGCGGTCTGATACGACTCCGCCGCAGCTACATAATCCCCGGTCTTTTTGTACAACACCCCCAGCACGTTCCACAACCCGGCGTGATTGGGATTGACGTCCAGCGCGCGGTCGCAGTAGTCGATCGCTTCATCCAGCATGGTCGGATCCTTCGATCCGCCGGCGTTGTATAGCTCTTTGAGGACGATCGCCAGATTACCGAGCGCCCGGACATTCGACGGGTCGAGGTCGATCGCCGTTCGATACGCCGCGGATGCATCGTCCCAGCGGTGGTCCTGCTGGGCGACCAGCCCTTTACTGACCAACTCTGTGACGTGGGCAGTCCGCCGCGATTGCCCCAACCGGAAGACCTGGGTGGAACCTACGATGGCCGCAACGAGAAAAACCGCAACAGCCGCTCGTTTCAGGCCGATCCGTCGCGCCGATCGCATCGTTTTGACAACAAGACCGGGCGGTCTGGTTCTGATCGGGCGTCCCTGGAGGAAATCGGTAAGGTCTGCCGCGACGGCGTCCGCATCCGCGTAGCGCGCCTCCGGAAACTTCTCAAGCATTTTCAAACAGATCGTGCCGAGATCGCGCGGCACGGATGGTTGGATGGTTTGGGGCGGATCGGGCACGCGCGTGACGATGGCGCTCACCAACTGCTCGCGCGAACAATTCTCGAAAAGCGGGGTAAGCGTGAGAAGTTCGTACAGGGTGCCGCCGAGGGAATACAGGTCGGCGCGTCCATCGATGGGAACGCGTTTGCCAAGAAGCTGCTCAGGACTCAGGTAGCGCAGCGTGCCCATGATGCTGTGGTCGGCGGTCATGGATTCGTCAAGTTCAATCTTGGCGAGACCAAAGTCCGCGACCATGATGCGCCCGTCCGACGCCACGATAAGATTGCCGGGCTTAATATCCCGATGGAGCACGCCCCGCTCGTGCGCGCAGGTCAGTGCACTGAGCGTATCGACCATCCACAGCGCGACGCGTTTGTAATAGCCCGCACTGAAAGGCCGTTCGTCTAGTGATAGTAAATCCAACACGCCGCGTGTAGAGGTCGCCGCTTCTTTCCCGATGTCGTGGTGTTCTTTGTTTTGGACACTGTCGGCGAGTTCGGCGATAAGCACATCGAGCGAGCAACCCTGAATCCATTCCATGGAATAGAAGTGCCCGCACTCGGCAACGCCGAAGTCGTAGACGGGAACAATGTTCTTGTGTTTCAGCCGCGCCGCGGCGGCCGCTTCGCGACGGAACCGCTCGACCAACTCGGGACGCGCGGAACCTATGGCCCCGGGCAGGAGTTTGAGCGCGACGGTACGTTTTAGTTCCAGTTGTCGTGCGCGGAACACAACACCCATGCCGCCCTGACCGATGCGGTCAAGCAGTTCATATCCGGGAATCGTAGGGAGTGTGTCGCCTGACGCGCCCGAACCGGTATCATCCGCTGAACCGCCCGGTCGTTTCCTGCGGGTCGCAAAGGGATCGACCCGGTGGGGTTCGGATAACGGAACCAGGGGTAGATTGTCCGGGCGCACACCCTCGGTGCGCTCGAGAAGGTTTCTGATACACGAATCCTGTTCGAGCAAGCGTTCGATTTCCCGTCTGAGACGGGTATCATCACCGCACGCCGTGTCGAGAAAGCTCGTTCGCTTCGACGGTTCAAGATCGCAAACCGCCAGGAACAACTCACCGATGCGGGAGTGCTCGGCGGAACTTGCTGGGCCGGTTGAATGGGATTCTTTCATTGCGCGAGCCGTTCGCTCATTCCCTCCCCGTTGCTATCGGTCGGGTCGCCTGCCTTCCCCCGTACATCCAAAGAACGCGAAAACCGTCATGGAACAGGTGAAAAAAATGTTTCTCCACCATTGCAAAACGTTACGATGTCAGTCGTCCTCGGAGCCACGCCCGGGCGATACGCCAGTCACCTTTGACCGTATCCCGGGCCACGCCGAGCGTTGCCGCCGCTTCATCTATCGTGAGACCGCCGAAAAACCTCAATTCCACCACCTTCGCCTGCCGCTCGTTCAGCGCAGCCAGCTCGGAAATAGCCGCGTCGACATCCAACACGCTCGGCATCTCGTCTTCCCCGCCCGGCAGACACAGCTCCTCCAAAGGAAGCCTTGCGAATCCGCGTCCGCGTTTTCTTGCCCCGCGGCGCCGGGCATGGTCCACGAGGATTCTGCGGATCATTTCAGCAGCAATGGAAAGAAAGTGCGTTCGACTATCGAAAGGTTGGACTTTCTGCGCAGCGACACGCAGATAGGCCTCATTGGCCAGATCGGTCGGCTGGAGCGTGTGATCCCGTCGTTCTCGGGCGAGATGCCGTGCGGCCAGTCCCCGCAGCAAGGCATAGATGTCAGCTTGTGATTGTCCTTGCTGCATGAGAACGGTTTCACGGTTGACCTGCTCACCCCGCGTTCACCGCTGGCGAACGCCCAGTCACGCTATTCTATCTAACCACGGAAGGGGGGTCGAGACGGGTAAAGCGCATATCGGACCAGTCGCCGAGGCGTCCATGTTTCTGGCCACAATCGGGGCTCAAAAAGGGGCTTCAAAGGGTGATACGGGCTATCGTATTCGGTAACCCCATTTTTATTTAACCGGTGGCTTTGCGGTTTCCGCGTTCTAAGACGGTGGAGGGGCGGAGTTGGTCCGAACACGCGCCTTACCGCCGGAGAATCGTCGAGGCCGCTCCGCAGCGGTATAATGGTCAAGCAAGTTTGAAAACGGGGAGATACGATGAGCCGTCAATCTGGTCAGCGAATCAAATGGACGTACGCCACGCACAGGTTGTGTGACCGCCCCTCAACGGTGCCTGAGGTTCGAAAGCGGTTGGGGTCGGTGAGCGGGACCCCCCGTGTCAATGACATACTCATCGCCGAAATTGCGGAACTGGGTCGCCACACAAAGATTGATTACCCCAGTGGCCGCAAGTGCCGGCTTTTCCCTGGGGATGTGGTCGGCGTCGTATTCGGGCATCGGTATGCGACGCGCCAGTGGCGGGGTCGTGTGCCGGAAACCCTCGACGTGTGCCACATGCTCAGCGGGGGCGGCGTGTGCGGTGAGGTGGTCGATATGGCACCGATCATGGAGCCTCCGACGATCCTCAATCCGCTTGGCTTCCTTTTGGACGAGCGCGGCGAGCGCGTGAACCTTCGGGATCACGGCATCGTTGCGCGTCAGGAACCCCAAGTCAGGCCAACGATCTTACTCGTTGTAGGTTCGGGTATGGATTCCGGGAAAACGACGGCAGCGTATTCGATCGTTCATGGGCTGACCTGTGACGGCGCGACGGTATGCGCGGCCAAGCTCACCGGAACCGCTTCGATCAAGGATGTGTTGCGGATGCATGACGCGGGTGCCGAGCATGTGCTGGATTTTACGGACGCGGGCCACGGGTCAACCGCGGAATGCAGCGAAGAGGATCTCAGCGATATCTCCACGAACATTGTGAATACGCTGTCGGCGCGAAACCCTGATTATGTCGTTCTTGAGATTGCCGACGGTGTGGTGCAGCGCGAGACGGAAATACTCATGCGCCACATGCAGGCGGAAGGGCTCATAGACTATGCAGTTTATACGTGTAGCGACACGCTTGGCATTCGCGAAGGTATCCGCATCCTGCGGGAACGCGGTTTGAACATTGTGGCTATTTCGGGGTGCGTGGCGTGCAGCCCGCTGGCTGCGCAGGAGGCCCAGGAGAACTCTGATCTTCCGGTACTGCGACCGGAGGAGCTCCAAGAGGCGAGCGTAGCCCGTTTGTTTCCGCGGCGCGTGAATCGTTCCGTGATCCGCGACAGCCCGGCGGTGCCGTGTTTTGTACCGCCGCCTGCAACACGGCACAGAGTAGCGGGGTAACCCGAATGAATCGCGCGGCCATTCGAGTCCTTTTCCCCCTGCCGCCGCGGTGCGCGTTGCGACTGGCGGTGGCTGTGTGCTGCGGCGTTGTGGTTCAATCCCTGGGGATAGCGCTTCCGCTCGTCGTTCGCTGGGCGATTCGTTCCGGACGGGGCGTATCCGCCGATCAGGCACAACAACTGGTTTTGACAATTGCGGCGATCCTTGCTGGAGTCTCCCTGGCACGCGGGGTCGCACGTTGGGGGCAACGGCTCGTCGCTGAACGAGCTGCGAATGCCCTACTGGCAACCTTGCGGGAAAAAATGTTCGCGCATTTGCAGCGCCTTTCTCTTGGTTATCTAGAGCGTCGTGATCCGGGGCGTGTGCTGGTGCGGTTCATCGGCGACGCCCAATCGCTGCGCGCCTGGCTGGCGCGCACGGTGGTAACGGTTCCCGCGGATGCGCTCGCACTGGTACTGACGGTGGGGGTTCTCTGTTATCTCAACATCGAGTTGGCGATTGCGCTGGTCATCCCGATCATACTGACGATACCCATTGCCCTCGCGGTAAACCCGAAGGCACGCCGGGTGACGCGGAACGCCCGCCATGAGCAATCGTACCTCTGGGCGTCGTTGAATTCGGTGATTCCAGACATCAGGTGGATCAAATCGGCGCGGCTTGAGCCCGAGATGTCGACGGAGGTGAACCGACAGATTCAGACCATTCGAGCCTTGCGCGACCGCCGAGCGCGCTATGACGCCGTTCTGGAAGGTGGGGCGGCTGCGATGAGTACAGGCGGCGTGGCTGCCGTTGTTTGCGTGGGGTTGTGGTTGTTGTTGACCGGCGCATCGACGCACAGCGATTTGTTGGCGGCGGTGTGGTTGTCGCTCCATGCCCGGGCGCCGGCGAATCGACTCTTTCGCGCCAACGTGATCCATCAACGGGCCATGGTGGCGGTTGATCGCATCGCGGCGCTCATGAAACGGGAGCCCGAACGCGGTTGGTCGGACACCCTGGAGGCGTACGAGGGACCGGGTGCAACGGTTGAGTTTCGTAATGTCGGCTATAAGGGACGCGACGGCAAGTGGATCCTCAGACGTTTCAGCGCATCCCTGGAGGCGCCCGGTCTGATATGTCTCGAAGGGCGGCACGCCGGGCGTTTCGTTCTCGACCTTTTGCTTCGCATTCGAAGACCGCATCGTGGACGTATCTTCCTTGATGGGCACGATATTCGCACGCTTCGCGTTTCTGATATTCGACGCATGATTTCGTTGGTGGACGGTGCCAGAATAGACCGACCGCACCGGGCGGACTATTTGGGTTTGAAATGGGTTGTAGGTTTGCCGGGCAGCCCATTGGAGGTTGCCTGGACCGACACCGAGGAGTTGGCGCCGGGGACCACGCCGGACCAGGCGTGCGCCGCATTGTCTGAATCAAAAGGCGGGGGCGGCGCTCACGCGGATTCGTCGATCATGCTTCGGTTCCGCGTCGCCTGCGCGCTCGCACTCGTTGAGAACCCGCGGGTCGTCGTCTTTGACGAGCCTTTTAAGCACATGAACGATGAGGAAGTCGATACCGCGTCGCGCTGGATCAGTGAGTTGGCGGAGCGACGGCTCGTGCTTGTGGCCAGCGAGTCCACGCTGGAAGGGTGGGGGGCTGTGCGTCTGCCGGTCGGCGTGCGTCCGCGAAGGGCGAAGCGATTGGATGGGGAAAATGGGGCGTCGGTTGAACGCGACGGTTCGGTTCGTGATAGCGGCGATCGGAACCTGATGGTACATCCGTTGTTGGGGTCACTCTCTCGGGACGTTTTGTGATGCGAAAAACAAACACAAAAAACAGAAAGTCGATCGGTGGGGGGTTTACACTGATCGAAGTGCTTGTCGTGGTGAGTATTATCGGCTTGCTGCTGAGTATACTCATTCCTTCGATGCGCAAGGCGCGGGCTCGATCGCGTGCGGTGAGCTGCGGAACGAATCTGCGCACCCTCGGACAGGCGTGGACGATCTATGCGGGGGACAATCGTGGCCTGGCGGTACCGGGTCGTCTGCCGGCGTTTGAAGAGGGGGGATTCTCAAGCGATCGAAACGTATACCGTATATCGACGGGGATGAAATATCGCCCGCGCTGGCCCGCGCTGCTCCAGGACGACGTCGGCGACGTCGCAATCCGCCATCCGTCCACGACCCGGAGTCGGCAGAATTATCACAGCAAGGTTTATGTATGCCCGAGCGTCTCGGGGTGGACGGACGAGCGCAACGCGGCGTATGGCTATAACTACCAGTTTCTCGGCAGTCATCGATTGAACGAAGGTCGACTGCGCAATCTTCCCGTTCCGTTGGCGCGCATTCGCGCGATAAGCAAGACCGTCGTGATGGCGGATTCCAACGGAAGCGCAGCCGCCTTCGGACGGCATGATCGGGCCGACTATTCGAACCAGGGGCGTAACGAGCACAGACGCGGCAACTACGGGTGGATTCTTGATCCGCCGCGCCTCGAGCCGACGTCGAGCCGGGCGGGCGGTGATGGTACGCCGCGCACTGCGCCGGACGAGCGTCACTCAGGGACAGCCAATGTGCTCTTTGCGGATGGGCATGTGCGTGCGCGAACGCTGACCGAACTTGGTTATGCGGTGGCGTCCGATGGATCGGTGTTGGAGACGGACGCCAAGGCGCACAACAGGTTTTTTTCAGGACGAGGAACGGACGAGCCTCCACCGTAGAACCCCCTTCGTCTTTGGGCGGCTGCTCCTCTTATGGAGATCCGATCTAACCGCTGTGTAAGCCGCGCGAGTTCAAGACCGGGGTGTTCGCCGCGTGGGAGCCCATCGGCGCACCGGCGTGATGGGTTGGAGTGTTTCATAAATGCGCCCGTTGGTTAACGGGTCCGCGTCCGTGTTTTCGTTGCGTGAGGGGAAATGGAGCAAAGCAAACTTGATTCGGAAGCGCGTCGTTGGCCGTGGTCGATGAGGATCGCGGTTGTCGTCGTACTGTGCGTGAGCGCATGGGGGATGCGCGACGCACGGGCCCAGGTGCCCGATCGGCCGATCATTACCGAAGTATTCAACAATCCGCTGGGCTCGGACGGACCCACGGGGCGCACCGTAACCAACCCACACCAAGAGTTTGTCGAGATCTACATTCCCGAGGTGGCGCGGTTGAGTTCTGGTTTGGACAAGGATCACCTCAGGCTGACGTTTCTGGAAATCGAAGGAGATGCCGACAACGCCCAGAGCGGGCAGGTGACCCAGCGCTTCGATCTGCCGACCATCGACGCCGATCCGAGTAACGGACTGGCGCCGGGTTCAATCGCCCGCCCCGCGAACGGCGTGGTGGTGTTGGGGTGGGTGGATTACAACGGGTTCAATCCGCCGACGGACCTTGCGGGAACGTCGTCAAGTCGTATTGCGCTTATCAGCGGAGGCGTGACGGCGTCACCAGCGGGGGCGATGTTCATCGCCGTCAACGGGAACCAGTTCGGCGGAACCTCGAACTTTCCCACGCCGGTCAGCGAGTCTTTCATCGACGTTCCCAATGAGAATCAAACAGGGATTCTGCGAAACGGCTCCAATGTGTATCTACTCGTTGACCGTAACGATTCGGGCTACGTCCGATTGGAAGATCGAAAGCATCCCGAGTTCGGTCCGTCGAATGCCGACTTGCCTGCGGGTACGGTGTTGAATCTGTCCGCGCTGTTCGATGGGTTCGCCGGCAATGACGATCCGTTGTTCGTACGCAGCGCTCAACCGCGTGTGCCGGGCGGCGTTGATTTGGATGCGGTCTTGCCGGAAGGGGGCGTGTTCAGTCTCTGGATTGCGCAGGTGCCGGAAGAATCGGGTGGGGGATACGCACGCCGGTTTGTGGATCGATTGAAATCAACCGAAGACGGGATTGTCGGCAACGAGGATCCCGCTCTGGACGCTCTGGTGCATTATCGCCGGGTTTTTCGTAACGGACCGTTCAACGCGACGCCGGGTAAGGTTGTGTTTTCCGGTGACGCACCGGCTTTGGGTGTGGCGGCACCGTCCCGACTTTTGTTCGATGTGCTGGCCGGGACAACGGGTCGACCGGGTCTTATTTGCGCAAACATCGGGGGCGACTTCCCCATCGATATCTCGGCGTCTCCCGGTCCGTCGTCCAACCCCGCCGTCGCTCAAATAAGCGCTTCGTTTGACGCGGTGGGCGTAGCCGGTCAGCAATTCGGGTATCCCCAGGTTTCCGTGACGGTTCCGTCGGGCACAACACAGGGCGCGGTGGTTACGGCGCCGGTAAGTTTTCAGGCGCACAACAGCAACCCGTCCGATCCGGCGGTGGTGACACCGATCGGCACTTCGACCCTTCAGGCGACGGTGCTTAATCCGACGCGTGGGCAGAACGCATCGGGTATTCCGTTTCAGGCGACGGTGTTTGCGGCGCTGGTGGGGGGGCATAGCGAGATCGGTACGGCGAATCCGATTCCTGCGAGCGACTTGGGTGGGTTCGTCGACGCGCGCCTCGGGCACAGCGTTCTTGCTTCGTTCGGTCATGCCGACGTGCTGCTCGCGGCCGATACCGCCCTGGATGATTTTGCCGTGGTGGAACCGTTGATTAAAGCATTCCCGGTTGGTGAAGGCGGGTTTATTGACGTAGCGGGTCCGCCTGGTCGACCGGGGTTGGCGCAGACCGTCGTTCAATCGCCCAAGAATATCCTGTCACCTCAGACGTATGCGCTGAGTCTGAACGCGACGCGCACGGCGGTCCGCGCCGTCGAGGTGCCGATCCCCGAGACGTTGACTTCGGGGGGGGTGTTTAGCCCGTCGGAGTTTTTGTTCTTCACCGACGCGATCGGAAGTGAATTCGACCGTCGCGACGGGCTTGGTTGGGCTACGACCGACCGCACGTTTGAGCTGGCTATTATTGACTCGAACGTTACGGCGACCGGGTTGGAAACGGGAACCAGCGATGACTTCGGG
>CAZWWW010000030.1:0-13047 GCA_964637715.1 uncultured Phycisphaeraceae bacterium
CTACACCTGGTTGTTTCGCGTCGCGGTGAATCTCGCGCTGTCGCACCGCCGCTCGAGCGCGCGTCGGCGGACGGTTTCGCTCGACGAAACCGCCGCGTCGTCGGGAACACAGGCGGACCGCTTGATCCGCCGGATGAAGAACGAGCCCGTAGACGATCAGCAGGAAGCGGAGCGACGGGCCCAGGCCCAGGCGCTGATCGTCCAGGCGCTTCATGCGCTGGATGACGATCATCGGGCTGTGATCGTTCTACGCGACATCGAGGGCTTCGATTACGGTCGGATTGGGGAGATGTTGGAGATTCCAACAGGTACGGTAAAGTCGAGGCTGCACCGCGCCAGGCTGACCCTTCGCGCGGCGATCGCGCCGGCACTTGGATTCGACGCATGACCACAAAACCGGCGGCGCCGGCAATCCCGGGCGAAGGGACGGTCGGTCGGCGTCTTCGTTCGACAGGGCGGTGGGTTTGATGAACACGAAAGACCATCACGAATTATCCGAGTTGTTGTCCGCCTATCTGGATGATGAACTGTCCGCCGAGGACAAGGCCCGGGTGGAGCAACGTCTGCAAGACGACGTTCCGGCGCGCCGCTTGCTCGAGGAACTGAGAACCACCGTTGCGTTGGTTTCGTCGTTGCCGCGTCGTGCCGCGCCGGGATCGGTTGCCCAAGACATTGAATTACGGTTGGAGCGGCACGAGTTGCTTGGTGACGTGCCCGATTCGTTGGTGTCCCCGCGCAAACGCTGGCCGATCGTCCGCGCCACCCTGTCGCTGGCCGCCGTACTCGGTGTCGTTGTCTTCGCCGGACTATACATCGCAAACGACCGCAGCCCCGAAGAATCCGCGCGAACCAACAAGGGGCGATGGGCAACCCGGTCGCAAGCAGGACCGGACGGCGTGGCGTCCGACAAGGTTGATAAACAACGAGTGGCCCGGCGCAGCGCGCGGCGGCGACGCAGTGAACGCGACCACACCGACCGCAAGACTTCGCTATCCGAGACCGAACGCGTAGCGACGCGAGCAGGCCGTGAATCGAAGCGAATCCGCAACGTGGAATCGTCTTCTCAATCCGCGGATTCTGATGCAACGTCCCGTCCGCCCAAGCGGTCAGGCCTAACTCAAGCAGATGTCTCGAAATCATCGGCCACAAAGTCTGATGCTGTCTCGGCGGCAGCGCGAACGGCAGGGCGGGAACCCTCTACCTTGCTGCCGCCGCGCGACGCGATGATCTTGTCGATAACGGTTCCCAGTGAAGAAGATAGAACCGCCTTGATTCGTTCGCTTTCGGCGCGCTTTGCCGACGCGACGGTTGAAAGAACGTCGTCGGCGCGATTCAAAAGCGAAGCCCGAAAGAGCGCTTCGTCGTCTGATCGTGGTATCCGATCTCGACGCACGCGCCGAAAGCGGAAGATCACCGCAACGCCCGCCCCGCTGACGAGCAGGGAGGTTACGCTGAACATTCCCCTTCGATCACTGGCTACGATCGTGACCGACATCGACTCAAGGATCGAGCACGCCGACATGAGTGTGCAGGCCGGTCCTTTGCACGTTTCCGGGCGCGATCGCGTCGCTAGACTGATTGACGTGCTCACGGCAACCGCAACACCGCCCCACGACGAGAGAGCGGGACGTACGGGTGACAACTCGGCGGGTGCGTTTGCAAAACCCTGGCGCGACCTGTTGGCCGCGCTCGGATTGGACGCTGACGTATTCCTTCCCCGAGCGGACGCCAATACGACGTCGGGTGCGCTTGATGAGCCGAGCCGCAGCGCTGCAAAACGCACGACCACGGTCTCGGAACAAGAGGGTCGACCAACCAAGCCCTCGGGCAAAGTTTCGAACGTCGCCGCCGCACAATCGAGTCCGCCGAGTGGGGTTAGCGACCGAAGTGAGGCTGTTCAAGAGTCCAAAGACAAGGTGGCGGATGCGGGTGACGCCGTGACAAAGCACAGCGCGCGTTCGCCGCTTGTCGCGCGACGGATGAAAGCGCTGGAACGCGAACGAAGGAAAGACGAGCCCGCGAACACCGCCGGGAAGCAACCCAAGGACGCCGAACGACCTCAAGAGGTGGGCGGCGGATCACACGATACGACGAGGTCTACAACCCACGACGAACCGTTCACGTCCGGCGACCGAGCCACACCGATCACCTCATCAACCGAGCAGCGCATCGCGCTCATCGTGCGGATCGACGTTGATCCGTCGATGGATGCGGCGCGCACGATCGCAACGCCGACACCCAAGAACATCGCCCCCGACGCGAAGCGAACACGGGTCGTGAAACCATCGGAGACCAAAAAGTCGCCGGGTAAGAATGAACGTACCCAGCCCGCGCCGACGAAAAAGAAAGGCGACCGCGACAACACCCACTCCAGATCGTTTCAGCGCCATGCAAGCTATTGCGTAGCGTATTGATCCCTGATCGTCAGCTTCCTGCCGGTGTCAATGGCCGGTCACCGATCCGTTTCGAACCTATGCTTCGGCTCGTTCTTGATATAAGCCGAGCGATCGTCGGCGTATTGATCTTCGGTCAGGTCTTCAATGAGGAAGGCATCCGGGTGGTGGGCGATCTTAATCAGAAAGGGTATACACCAACCGCATCCCGTGCCCGCATTGAGGCACTCCGTCATGCGGCTCGCCTGCTCGGGGCGCACGCGCCGGGCGAAGTTCACAAGCTTGCGCATCGACACGCCGTAGCAGTAGCATATCTTGTCGTCGAGGTTCACCGGTGACATGATAGACGAGAACGCCGTGCATGTCGCCGGGAACGACGAGGATGGTGTGCGACGCGCATGGAAACCAGATTGTCGACGCAAGGATGAACCGGTCCGTTGATGGGAACCAATCGGCATGAGCGACGTGGAACCTGAGCCCCCCGTGCTCCCTACAGACAACCGCGCCACACGATTGCCGGGCCTGATCGACGTTAGGGTTGAACCGTTCAGTATTCTGAGAGACCTTTCAGTTGGGCTAGTCGTCCGCGGAACAGCCGTTACCGTGGCCTTGTCGATTGTTTTGGCTGTCCCTTTCTGGTTTCTTCAGTCAATTCTTGGGCTGCCGATGGTCGTACCGTGGCTGGTTTTCGTTTCCGCAATGTTTGTCTTTGTGTTGGTACACCAAAGCAACAGGCAGCGACATATTCAACAACGTATCGTTTCGCGGCTCGAAAAAAAACCGGACGAACCGATCGTCAAGTCCGTCACGGATATTCTCCTTGAAGCGTTACAGTTCGGTAGGTTTGGACGTCGTCATTCACACATGCGACGTGGGTTTGAGCGTGCCACCTGGTCAGCGGCTAGGGGAATCAGTGGCCTCACCGACGGTCTTGTAAAGGCCCACCGGTTCGGTCTCACGCTTCGCGCATGCACACCTGAATCCGGAACTGAGATCCAACCGATCGAGGTTCCGATTGAACCGTTGCCGCTTGATGAATCGGTTCCGTTCGTGCATGCGTTGGGTGCCGACGAGGAACACGACTTCGACGGCAAGTGGGATCGCGCTACAACCGGGGCAAACACCTCGAATCTGGTACCAACGTCTGAAGAGTCGCTCTTTCGACGGAAGTTAAAACGTAACATCACCTTGCGAGGTGGACGATGGCTGTTCGCCTTTTTTTTCGTTATTTGGGCTGCCCAAGCGGTGCAAGCGATTATTGTCTGGCGCGTCACCTTTGGGCTCGTGCTCTGGACCTGGATTGTGGTGACTTTTCTTGTTGGTTTGGGCGGAGGTGGCGCCTGGCGATCACGTCAGCAGTGGCTTATCGTCCCCGGCGGGCTTATTGCGCGAACGCCCAATCGGCGCGGCACGTGGCGGGTCCACTTGTTCGACCGTCGCACCAGTGTGCTCTGTACGTACCGCCGCACGCGCAATCACTGGTTTGTGTGTGTGGCCGATCGCGATACGCATCAGAAAGCGGTCGTGACCCCTACCGAATCTTTAGCCCTGCTTCGCGCGTGGCTTAGCCCGCTGCCACCACCACCCCGTGAACAGCTCGGCGAACTGGCGGAGTGAGAAGGGTATAATACCAACTCTAGTTTAACCATGCCGATTGCGACGCCTTGGCATGAGCTGGTTTTAGGCACCGCGCAGGCTAAAGCCTGCGGCTCAGGGTGGCAACCTTGTTTGCCCGTGGCTGTCCTCGGAACAACCAGGGCAAACTGGCGCGTCCCCATGCCTCTCAAAAAACAAGGTGTGGCAAAGCACTACTGCGCGCACCGCGTACCTTGTAGATAATCGGCTACGAATCGTCGCTTTGATCGTCGGACGCTTCCGTTTTGTGCGTATCGGGCACGCTCAGCGGTGGCCATTCGTTCGGTTTGTCCGGGTCGAGTTTGGGCAGGTCTTTGAGTGAGGCGAGCCCGAATACGTCGAGAAACCTCGGCGTCGTGCCGTAGAGCAACGGGCGACCGATCTCTTCCGCGCGACCCACGATGCGCACCAAGTTGGCCTCGCGCAGTCGAACCAGCATATCGCCGCAGGCCACTCCGCGTATGGCTTCGATATCGACCCGCAGCACCGGTTGCTTATAGGCCACAATGGCCAGCGTTTCCAGCGCCGCCTGAGAGAGGCGGGCTTCCGAGCGGGATTTGTGCAGCTTGGCGACCCAGCGGTTGTAAACAGGCAGGGTCATAAGCTGGTACCCCTTGGCGATGGATTCGATCCGAAAGGCGGCGCCGGTCGACGCGTACCTGTCGTTCAGTGTTTCCACATGACCCTTGATGCCTTTGGCATCGCCGACCCCCAGCAACTGGGCGAGCTTCGATCCGGATAGTGGTGCATCCGTTGAGAACAGCAAAGCCTCCACGATCGACTCCAGCGCCATCCCCGTTTGCGCCTCGCCTTGCGAATCGTCTGCGCCATGTGGGTTGTCGGGCTCGACCGGATGTGCAGCCGATCCATCGACGTCTACGGGGGGACCGGCAACCTTGGTTTCTGTCTTTGTACCCATAGGGGGGGATCATAGCGTCGGGCGTCGTCGAAGGCGACCTGTTCGCAGCAGCTTCTTATTGAGCGCGATCGGCGCCGGATGTTCTTGTCGGAATACGTCTCGTCCAGAGTGAATTGAATCGTTGTGTTTGAGTCGAAAAGCTGTTATGCTGGCACGAAGTTATCGATCCACGGCAACCCTCTCTCGCGTCGATCAAGCGCCATCCGGCGCTTCTTCGTGGACCGACGGGCCGAAACCGCATGCGCTAGGGAGACAAACATGACATTCCGACGATGTATCCACAGGCTGTTGGTGATCGCGATGGCGATCGGTTCATTCGGTATTACGCGTGCGGCGGTCGCTGAACAACCCGATTATTACTACTTTTTCAAAGAGCGCAAGCCGTTGACGCTTGATCCCTCTCGGATCGTCGTTCGTCGGGCGTCGGATGGGGTTGTCGCGGCGGCTGTACCGGACCTGTCTCAATATGGAATTGATAACGCGACGGTCAAGGCTCATACCGTCCCGCGCCTGGCTTGGGCGTCGACGCCGGCGGACAAAGCCAACCGACAGGGCGTGACCGCACTGGTGAAAGAAGTAGCTCAGGATAAATCGCTCGATTTCGTATCGCCTGTCTTTCTCGACGAACGCAACCTACCCACCATCGTGACGCGCGATCTTATTGTCAGGTTTCGCGACGGGGTAACGCGCGATGAGGCCATCGACATCCTCGCGCACCTGGCACCGGGTGAGATTCTTGATATCGACTACGCGCACATGAAAAACGTCTACCGGATTCGTTCGGCGTCCCGAAACGGGTTCGACGTGCTCACTGCAGCCAATGCGCTGGCGGTTCGACCCGATGTGGCGTTCGCCGAGCCGGATATACTGTGGACGGCTGTGCTCGAGTTTACGCCGGACGATCCGCGTTTTCCGTCGCAATGGGGGTTACGCAACGTCGGGCAGATGGGCGGCACCTTCAACATGGATATGGACGGTCCGCAGGCGTGGGACATATCGACGGGCTCGGACTCGATCATCGTGGCGATTCTGGACGACGGCGTCGATCAGGGACATGCGGACATCAATCAGATTGCGGGGATTGACGCGACCGGCAACAGCACCGGCGGCAATCCGCTGAACATGTGCGACAATCATGGTACGGCGGTCGCGGGATGCGTATCCGCGATTATCAACAACGCAACCGGCGGAACGGGGATCGCGCCGGGTGTCAAGATCGTCAGTACGAAGTTCGCCATCGAGACCGTGCCGTGTGATGGAACCGGGAACGTGCAATCAACGTGGGTGATCAATGCGCTCGACGTGGCGGAGAGCATGGGGGTGCGCGTCACCAACACGAGTTGGAGCATCGGACCGGGGTCGTCCGTGTCAGCCAAGTTCGCCGCTACGCGCGCGAACGGAATGATCCACTTTGCCGCTGCCGGAAACTCATCCAGCAACATCGCGGTGTTCCCGGCGAGCGATCCCATGGTCAACTCGATTTCCGCGCTCGCGCGTACGGGAAATCTCGCCAGTTTCAGCAACTTCGGGCCCACCATTGCGTTTACGGCCCCGGGGGAATCCATCTGGACAACGGATCGCACGGGCCCGGCAGGGTATACCGCCACCGACGAGGCGGAAGTAAGTGGTACGTCGTTCGCATCACCTTATTCAGCCGGTGTGGCGGCGATGGTGCTTTCTGTTGACTCCTCCAAAACGCCCGATGAGGTGGAGCAAATCATGCAGGCGACGGCGATGGATCTAGGGGATCCAGGGTGGGATGAGTTTTTTGGTTTCGGGCTGGTCAAAGCGGCCGCTGCTATGGAACTGGCGTCGCCGAGCAATACAACCTGCGATACCGCCGTGGTTGCGCTGTGCAATTCGTCGCGTACGTTTCTTGATGCGAACGTGGATAATCCCGTTTCGCCCGCGTTCAGTTGTGGCGACGGCACCGCTCATGACGGAGCGCTCTGGTATTCCTTCGTAGCCACCGACACGTCGGCGCATGTCTCCATGTGCAACAGCGCCGGAGGAGATTCTACCTTTGCGGTTTATTCGGGAACCTGCGGGCAGTTGACTGAAATCGCCTGCAGCGAGACGAGTAGCTGTGGATCGCCGCAACTGGCGGACGCTTGTGTGGCGGGATTGACGATCGGTGAAACCTATTACATTCAGGTCGCCGCGCGTACGCCCGCTGATCGCGGGTTGTACCACCTGGACATTGGTTGCTCCTGCCTCGGCGCCTGTTGTTCGCTTCCGCCGCTGGATCCATGTGTGGAACTGCGCGAGCGCGAGTGCGCTGATATCGGCGGCTCGTTCGGCGGACCGGCCACCGCGTGCGTTGGGGACGCGGATGGTGACGGCCAAGACGACGGATGTGAAGTGCTCGAATCGCAGTTCTTCCAGTTGCCGGCGCCCGCGCAGGAGCTGATCGCCTCCAACCTGGACGCTGCGGACTTCAGCCCGGCTCCGGTCATCGCGGACGACTTTGCGGCGGACGGTCGATCGATCAAGGGGGTTCGCTGGTGGGGCGGATCGCTCGACGCCGGGGTTGCACCTGATGGTTGGCTGATCGGGTTCCACGAGCCGCTGGCGGACGGCGGTCCGGCTGCGGTGGCGCTCGGGTTGTACTATTGTGATAGCAGCGTCGTGCAGGTGACATCGACCGGCGTGGATTCGTGCGTCGGTGCCACCATCCTTCAATATGACGCCGCGCTAAGTGATTGCTGCCTGATTCACACCACGGTCGATAGCCGCAACGGTGCGACGCCGGCGAACGCGTTCTCGTTTACGGATGAGTCGTGTCTGGACTACCACCTTTCGGTGCAGGCGGTCGTCGGTCGGCGCTATGTGGATGACGGGTTCGGCGGATGTATGGAAGAAATAACCGGGACCAGCGTTACCGCGGACTACTGGGGTTGGCAGACGACAACGATTGAATCGAGTGTAGCCGGTGCGCTGTCCGGTGTGACGTCGACAGCGGCAAGCGACTGGCTCTTCGGTCCTTGGACGCCGGTTACCGCAGCGTGCGGCGCGCCGAACATGGCGTTTGAGTTGCTCACCTCTGAGAACCCGGGTGTTCCGGAGGAGGTGTCGTGGTGGAACGGAATTCCGGATAGGCAAAACGCGTTGAACTCTCAGTTTGGCGGAGAGCTGACGGACTTCATCACGGTTGATGATTTCGAGCTGTCTGCGACAACGTCAATCAACCGTGTGCGCTGGACGACGGAAGACGCCCCGCAATTCGAATGGTCCGGACGTGTACGGCTGGAAATCTACCCCGACAACGGCGCTTTGGCGCCCGATGGCTCCGGTGGCCCGACGGTGGCCATGTGGATCCCGGATGACGGCGGTACCGTAACGCGCACGACGCAAGCTCAGGGAATGTTCTTCCCGCGGCGCGACTACGATGTGCGCGGCCTGAGCCTCGTGCTTCCGCCCGGCGTGTGGTGGATCGGCTTGGCGTCGGCGGCCAATACGGGTACGAGCGGACAATCGCTGTGGCCTACAAGCCACACCATCCCACCGGACAATCCGTTTTTTTACGGTGGGGAAGCCCACCTCAGAGCGCCCTCGGTTGGTTTTCCGACGTTTACGCCCTGGGACGATCTCGTGGCGGGCCCCAGTCAATATGATGTGAACTTCTCGCTCAGCTTCGCGGGCGTGGCGGACTGCAATTGTAACGGCGTCGATGACGCGCAGGATATCAGTCTTGCGACCAGTAGCGATTGCAACACGAACCTGATCCCCGACGAATGCGAGCGGGATTGCAACGCCAACGGCGTTCCGGACGATTGCGATGTGGTGGCGGGAACCAGCGAGGACTGCCAATCCAATGGCATTCCGGATGAGTGCGACGTGTTCTTGGGCGTGGTTGCGGATGCCAACGGCAACCAGATTCCCGACGTGTGCGAATGCAACGCCGCGCCCGTAACCCTCGGACCGGAAACAGACGACAAGAATCGCTTCATCTCGTTCGTGCCCGGTAACGCCGGTGTGCCGGTGGCCATTCGTGTTCGGTTGACGAACGTAGCCGGGTACGGGAGCTTCAACAATGAGGTCCGATGGGTCGGTCCGCCACAGTCCTGCTCGGAATGTGCCACCGGTTCGTTTACAGTGGCCGAGTTGCAATGCGCGCCGCATTTCGCGGATTGGGGTTCCATCTCCCTGCTCGATGTGGTGGGCGCGGCGGTGGTTCCGGGGTCGACGTATGAGGTGCAGGTGCTGCCACAATCGTGTGCGGCCGATCTCTCTGTGGAATCGAATTACACATCAGCCGTCACCGTGACGACGGCAAAGTGGGGAGACGTAACGCTACCCTGGGGCGGTGGCACACAGCCGAACTTTTCAGACGTTTCGGCTGTCGTATCCTGTTTCTCCTGCACATCCAATGCGCCGCGCAAAGCGTATTGTCTCCTCCAGCCGAGCGTGCCCAACGCGTGCGGCAATGTGACCTTTGCCGATATATCGCAAGACGTGGGCGCATTCTCGGGCGGTGGGTTCGGTTTTGCCGGCCCCACGACCTGCCCGTAGTGTGGGAGGTTCGCGCCCGAAGGACTGATCGAAAAAAAACACCCCGGAACGCAAGCTTGATTGCGGTCCGGGGTGTTGGTTTAGGTGCTCCGCACGCCGCTGCCTTGTTTAACGAGGGGCGGAGTGAATGATCTTTCCGCGTAACGCTCCCAGAGCATTCATTGCGCCTTACCCTTTACTACTTCTTTTGATTTTTCTTGGCGCAACAGGGCTTCTTGCAACCCGGAGGGCATTTCTTCTTCGCCATCTTGCATCCACCACAGCGTTGCTTGGCGCAACCAACCGGCAGCGTCGCAAACGCAGCCACGGCGAACAAACCAACCACAACCTTCAACAAAGAACCAGTCAGACGACGATGCATACGATATCTCCCATCAGGCGAATGGCCAACACAACTCCGCAGCGCCACACGGCACAACGATATCTCCTTGTTTACGAATGAGGCCTTGTACATAGTCTCTAATGATCTGGCAAGACCACAGCGGGCAAGAACGATAGTCTACAGAGACACTTTATGTGTCGTGTTGACGCCGGTAGGTGCTACAACGACGCGTCATGGCTTAACGCCTCCAGCGGGCAACCGGCGCACTGCGCTGTAACACGGCAGTGTTTCTTTCCCACAGCCACGATCAAGGCGTGGAACTCATTGAACAGGGACGGCTCGCGCGGCAGGAAGCGGTGGAAGCATATCTGCGTGACTTCGTAGCTGCTACCGGGCTCGACAAAAAAATGCCGCCGCATCAACCGCTGCGTGTAGGCGTCCACCACGAACGTCGTACGATTACCTGCGTACAGCAAGATCGCATCGGCCGTCTCGGGCCCGATTCCAGGAATGGCCAGCAGCCGGCGACGTACGTCACTGAGCTCGCCTGTGAGCAGGGCGTCGAGTGAGCCGTCGTGCGAAGCCCATAACATATCTACAAACATTTTGAGCCGCCGGGCTTTGACCCGATAGGTTCCGGAGGGGCGGATCAGGGCCGCGAGTTCGTCTTCGCGGAGTTCGCGCAACGCAGCCCAGGTGAGTTTGCGCGCCGCGCGAAGGTTGGCGATAGCGCGCTCGACGTTGGTCCACGCCGTGTTCTGGGTCAGGATCGCGCCGACTACGATCTCGGTTTTGGTGTCCGCGGGCCACCAGTGTTGTGGCCCGTAGGCGGAGAGCAAGCGGTTGAAGACGTCACGCAGCACCTCTGCGTGGGATCCGTCTTTCCCGGCGGCTGTCGTCATCGCACGCGCATCGCGAGCAGCGTCTGGTCGTCCTGCCGCGCTGCGCCGTCGGTGAACGCACTCAGCTTATGCGTCACGCAATCGATGATGTGTTTGGCGCTCGGCACATCCTCGCATAGGCAGCTTAACAGCCGTTCAAGCCCGTACATCTCGCCGTTTGCGTTGGGCGCTTCGGTGATTCCGTCGGTATACAGCAACAAGGTGTCGCCGGGCGTCAAACGGGCCGTCGCCTCACCCGGTGTCATGTCCGGTTCGATTCCCAGCGGGTAGGTCAGCGCCTGGTTCAACTCACGCACGCCGACGCGTCGGTTCACAAGCAGGGGCGGATTATGCCCCGCGGATGCATAGTGCAGCGATTGTTCACGAGGGTCATAAATGCCGTAAAATGCCGTGACGAATGTACCGGTGAACCCGCCGTGTTGATCACAGAGTTGGCGATTGGCGCGGCTGAGCACTTCGCCCGGGGTGGCACACTGGTGACATTGGCCATGGAGCACCGTGCGTAGCATCGCCATCACAACAGCCGCCGGGGCGCCGTGCCCGCTGACGTCCGCGATGAGCACGCCCCATCGTTCGTCGCGCAGATCAAAAAAATCGTAGTAATCGCCCCCCGCATGCGTGGCCGTTTCGTAGGAGGCTGCGATGTCTAGACCGTCGATTGTGGGAAGCACCGGTGGCAGCAGGGAACGCTGAATCTCGGCGACGCGTTTCATTTCGTAATCGAGGTTCGCGTACGCCCGTTCAAGCTGACGCGCGACGACCAAGCTGTGTGTCGCTCGACCGAACAGGTTGGCGGTTAAGAGCGCGTCAGCAAGATTGATGTGGTTGAACCCGTTCACGTCCGACGACATGCGAACCACCATGTTCAGGCCGACGCCTTGATCGAACAACGGCAGGGCGATCATCGCCCGTCCATGTTTGAGATAGTCGTACGCGGGATCGGTCGGATCAACACGCAAGTTGCGGATTACACGCGGTTCGCCGGCGTAGAGCAATTCGCCGAGCAGTCCGCCTGCCAGTTTCGGCAATCGGTGCGGTTCCGTCCACGGATTCACATCGTGCTTCCAGAGGGACGTACGCGTGATCCGATAATGAGGTGATTCGAGACCGCGCCGACTCAGCGAGACCGAGTGCTCTCCGCCGTACAACATTGTGGTCCGCCGGCGAAAGACCTTGATCATTTGCTGGGGGTCGGTTTGGCGACTGATCTCGCGCATCATTTCTACCACCACGCCGAGGTGATTCGAAGATGTGGTGCCCTTTGGTTCCGACACGGACGCGGAATCGAGTTCGGATGAACGTGTAATCCCGGTATTCGTCATGCCCGGATTATCGCTGCCCGCGACGAAAAAGTCGACCGCACGCGGTTACGGCGGCTCGATTCCATTCAACCGGTTTGAGCACAATACGCACCGCCGACGAAAAGTACGCCGTTCGTGCGTGCGTGCAAGACACGTTAGCCGGCTTCAACGTAAGTGGTTCGCCCGGCTGGGGCAGGCGGTTCATCGGAACACCGACCGTATCGACCGATTCGGGCGGTCGCAAGGTTTTCTCCGTTTCTTGTGCGGCAAGGCGCGCAACGTGCACGTACGCGATAACGCGGGAGAAGCTGTTGGCGCGTGTTGTAGACGCGTTATCGGCCAGCGCCGCCGGTGTTGGGCGCATGATGAGCCGGTTATGGACGAGGCGGTCGACGCGCCCGAATCCAACCGCGGCGCGCTCAAACCGGGAAGTGACAGCGAGAACACTGGAAAAAATGCCGAAAGTATTATAGACTAGGATGATTGGATGGTTGCGTCGCGCCGGCGCACCTGTAGGGACCGAGTGATGAAACGTATGGCTGTTCGGATATTGTTAGCGGTGGGGGATTCGTCCATCGCCGCGCGGTTTGGTAATGCGCTCGAAATCGCGGGCTTTGAAGTGGTCGTGGTTGCGTGCGGGGCCGATGCCGTTCGCGTCTGCGCCCAGCGCGCGCCGGACATGCTGGTCTGCGACGCAGGCCTGCCCGATGTGGATGCGCTGCAGTTGGCCCGCCGCCTGCGCCGAAAGGGCGCGCCCTTCCCGGTTATCCTGATTGCGGACGAGCCGCAGGACGAATGTGTATGTTGCACAAACCGAGGTCTGATGCCGTCCGTCAGCCCTCCAATAATCCCGTCACCGTGCGACGAACAACGCCTGGTGGATCTGCTGCTGGAACTGGCCAGCGAGCCCCGTCCCGTTGCTCCCGGATGTTTGGGGTTCCCAACGCATGTAATATGGCCAACGGCCTGTCGGCGACTCGCCCTTTCCACGCGTTGACTCAGTAGCACGCGCCGGTCCAGCCAAGACGCCCCCCGACCCGGGCCCTCCGTCGACGACGGTTTC
>CAZWWW010000031.1:0-13001 GCA_964637715.1 uncultured Phycisphaeraceae bacterium
GTCGCCGGGCATCGTGGCCATGCCCTGAGTCGGTTCGGGTCCCGCCGCCGAGCTCGAGCAATCACCGTTGATCTTGGTGATGATCTCGGCAGCACCCACACGCGGCATGAAGCACCGCGCAACAGCGTCCGCGTAGCCCGAGACCATCACGCCACGGCGGATCCTGTGTAATGAAAGGACCTGCTACGGTTTCTCGTTGTGCGAAGTCGGCTGCGACGCCGCTTCAACGGCCGCACGCGAGCCGAGAAGCACCACCGTTTTGGGGTGTTCCTTACGCCATTTGCCGAGGGGTACGACCGACGGTTCGCTATGAAGGAAATCGATTCTCCTTTGCGCGGGCCGGAGATCGCCGTCCATTTCTCGTCATCGAGCGGATACCAGAGGCTCTCGGTTCGGCGATCGTAAATGATGAACACATCCTTGTAGACATAGCCGCTGACGCCGAACTCGTCGATTCCGCCCTTGTTTTCTCGCCCGTGAACCACGGACAGTCTGGCGAGCGGTCACCACCCGACCGTAACGGGTTTGCCGCCGATTCGGTCGTTGACCAGCTCATGGTGGTCCAAAAGAGCGACGGGATAGGCCCGGGCTTCTCCGTTTTGCATATATCCGATGACCGGTATCTCGTCGTTGGTGTGCGGCTGTTCACTCGGCCGGTAGGGACTTCCCGGAATCTTCATCAATCGGGGATCGTTCGGCGGCACGAACATCGGGTCGTCGATCGAGGCAATTCGGTCTTTACCTATTCCGAATTGTAGATCCGCGACCGGGACCGGCGCATCGGTAAAATCATACCAGTGTGCGTCAGGACCGCTTTGAGCACCGCCGGCCCACAAAAAAGTCTTGCCGCCTTCCCGGCGAATCTTCCAGCTTTCTTTTCCAAGGCGACCCCGAAAAACGTGTCCGGGCTTCGTGAGCTTCCGCGCCCCGGCGCCGCCCTCGTCAGCCTTGGTTTGGTTGCGTTCGCAGGCACTGGAAAAGACGACACAGATCACGAGCAGAGGCAACATGAATCTTCGAGCGTACATTGACGACACGGTAGGGTTCTCCTGTAGTGCTTCGATCGTATTCAACATCGACCGCGCCCCGGCATGGTTCGGCACCGGGTTTCTTCCCGCGTCTTATTCGGGAAGAAATGCCCCCCTCAAACCCATGAGCATTGAATCGGGTTGTCGGTCCGACGTCCCAAAAAGAACCATACCGTATGGGCCGGGCGCCACCTAGATGGTAAACGACTTCCCGGCAGACGGCAATGCGGCTCATCCGTATTCCGCCCCGAACGTTCCTATTGCAGCAAAGCGGAGAGAACGCAGCGGTACCGACAACAACGGCGATTTCCTCATCCCGGCACGCCCGGGGTTGCTCGAACGTAGATAAACGTAACACGCAATAAAAGGCCCGCCAACGGCATAGAGTTGTGAACAGAATGGGTTGCACAATCATGATGCCTGATTCCAAACTCAACGAATGGTCAGACCCCGCCGTTGGCGACGCCCCGGCCGTGATCGCGACGCGTCGAGGGGGACTCCACCGAACGATCGGAGTTACTGTTTCATTAGCCTTGCTCGTCATCATCGCCGATGCAGGGTACCAGCGCGCCGGCACCACAGCGCAAGCGAACATGATCGAGTTCACCCAGAACCTTGCCGGGGGGTTCTTGGCGGTGGGCATGACGGAGCAATATCCCGGGTTCGTCGTCCTGTCCTCGCTTGACAGTGAGAAGGTCGACGTTGATGCTGTTCGCTACAGGAATTGGATCGCCGGAGATTACACGGTAGTTACAGTACAAACAGCGACGGCGGTGTGGCAAAAGCGGCTCCGAGGACCGGTTGTCGTTCTGGTATCCGCTGAGGGAGGCGTGGCATCCGCCCCTGTGGATTGGTCGTGGAGCGATTTAAAAACGATCCGTGAAGAGGCCGACTGCGCCAACCCGGATCACGGCGGTCCGCACCGCTGCGGAGCGCCGTTTGCGGATATCTTCGACATTGTCTCGCAAAAGCGATTACCTTCGGTTCCCGCGCCAGTACATCGCTTTCTTGCTCCGTTCGCCCGTCCGCGCGTTGTCCGGGCCAAACAGCCGGGCGCGCTCACGAAACACCGACAAGAAGATCGATAACCCATTGTGCGCTCCGTAGCGCAGTAGTAGCCAGCGCAGCGGTCCGAAATCGCGGTAGTTTTGTAGTCAGTGCAACAGGATCACAGATTAGAGCAAGCTCTACGATGTGTGCAGCAGCCGCCACTGTTTCGCCCGGAGGATTGATTGATAGGGCGCCACACAATAGCGGAGCGCAGTATGGTCGGCGCGTGAACGCCGATAGGGAGAGACAGGCCCATGGCCACGGAATCAACAATGATAAAGGGTTGCACTGCGACCGCAGCCGACAACGCGCTTGACGTTGAGCGATCCGTCACCGATCGCTATGCGCAGGCCGCCCGACAGGCCGAACCCGGTTTGTGTTGTCCGACGACGCAGTACGACGCCGCGCTGTTGGCGCTGCTGCCACAAGAAATCGTGGAGAAGGACTACGGGTGCGGCGACCCCACGCTGTACGTTTCAAAGGGCGACACGGTTATCGATCTCGGTTCAGGATCCGGCAAAGCCTGTTATATGCTCTCCCAAAAGGCCGGTCCGACCGGGCGCGTGATCGGTGTTGATATGAACGATGCCATGCTCGCCCTGGCGCGTAAGTATCAGGATGAGATGGGCAAACGGATCGGTTGGGCAAACGTTCGTTTTGTCAAAGCCAAGATTCAGGACTTGGCGCTCGATCTTGATCGGGCGGAGCGGTGGCTGACTGAACGGCCGATCAAGACGATGGCGGCGCTGTCGGCATTCGAAACGGAATGTGCCCGGTTGCGTCGCGACGAACCGGTCATAGCCGGCGAAACCGCCGACGTGGTTGTCTCCAATTGCGTGCTCAATCTCGTCCGCAGCGAACACAAAAAGACGTTGTTCGGCGAAATCTTTCGGGTCCTCAAGAACGGCGGGCGCGCGGTCATATCAGACATCGTGTGCGATGAGGATCCGACAGCGGCAATCATGGCCGATTCCAATCTCTGGAGCGGGTGTATCGCCGGAGCGTTTCGAGAAGATGCTTTCTTGAAACAGTTCGAGGACGCCGGGTTCTACGGTGTCGAAATCCTCGCCCGCCAGCAAGACCCCTGGCAGGTGGTCGAGGGGATTGAGTTTCGCTCCATGACCGTCCGCGCCTTTAAGGGAAAAGAGGGACCTTGTCTCGAGCGCCACCAGGCGGTGGTCTACCGGGGACCGTGGCGCGTGGTGTACGACGATGACGGACATGCGCTCCATCGAGGCGCGCGAATGGCCGTGTGCGACAAGACGTACCACCTCCTTACCTGCGATGAAGGTCCTTACGCGGGCCAGGTCATCGGCATCCCCCCCCATGCGGAAATACCTCTTTCGGAAGCGGCGCCCTTCGACTGCCGGGCCTCGATGCGGCGTGATCCGCGAAGTACTAAAGGTCAGAATTACAACGAGACACGATTGAGTGAACACGACACCTGTTGCGGCTCGGACGGGTGTTGTTGAAACGGGTGTATGGCTTGTCGCCTGACGTCATAAATCTATTGGGAGTCCAAGACACATGACTTTTTTCATTTTGATCGTGGCCGTGTTCTGGTTGGCGTACAGCAACGGCGCGAACGACAATTTCAAGGGCGTGGCCACGCTCTATGGTAGTGATACGCTCGGGTTCAATCAGGCGCGAACCTTAACCACAGTCGTCACGTTCGCCGGCAGCATCCTGTCCATTTTGCTGGCCGGTTCGCTGGTGCATGCGTTCAGCGGCAAAGGGCTCGTTCCTGATGCGTTGACGCGAAGTGGTGCGCTGCTGGCGTCGGTTGGGTTAGCCGGAGCGATCACCATTCTGATCGCCACCTTCATCGGCATGCCGACCTCCACGACCCATGCGCTGACCGGCGCGCTCGCCGGAGCGGCGCTCGCCTCGGGCGCGGGGGTATCTACGTTGACTCCGCTTTGGAACAGCTTTTTCCTCCCATTGCTGGTCAGCCCAATCTTGGCGATCGTCGCGGCGGTTGTTTTGTATCCGATGCTGCATCACATCAGACGTCGATGCGGCGTGACCCGCGAATCATGCCTTTGCTTGGGAGATACTGTTGCGCAACCCGCCCAGACGATGCCCGAAGGGGCCCTGTCACTATCCGCTCACGCCACCGGCGGACCCTCGTTGACTGTCGCCACGCAGCAGCAGTGCGCTGAGCGCTACACCGGACGGGTGGTTGGTATCGGCGCGCAATCCGCGGTCGACGCGTCGCACATTCTCAGCGGTGCGGCTGTTTCGTTTGCGCGCTCGGTGAACGATACGCCCAAGGTCGCCGCGTTGCTGCTTGCCGCCGGGGTGGCGGGTGTGAGCTGGACGCTCGCGTTTGTAGCCATTGCCATGGCACTCGGTGGCTGGCTGAGTGCACGAAAGGTAGCCGAGACCATGAGCCACCGCATCACGTCGCTCAATACCGGGCAAGGGCTTACGGGTAATCTGATCACCGCCGCCCTTGTGCTTGGTGCATCGCGCTTCGGTGTGCCGGTATCCACGACGCATGTTTCGTGCGGGGCGATCTTCGGTATCGGGGTTTCCAACGGCACCGCACGCTGGTCGACCATATCGCGCATTTTGCTGACCTGGATTACGACGCTTCCGTTTGCCGCCGTGCTTGGTGCAGCATTCTACGCCGGGTTTTCAAGACTGGGGAACTAATGGCATGGGCGCGACGACTCCGGTAACCCTGACGATCGGCGGTCAAAACGAGTTTGACCTGCGCGTTCACTCAACGGTCGACGGCCCGCTGGACGCTCAGTCCTTGGATACGGTTCAGGTAAACATCGGTCTGACGTGTGATCTTGCCTGTCGGCATTGCCACGTTGAATCGTCGCCGCGCCGCACGGAGCAGATGACGTGGGATACGATGGAAGCCGTCATTGCCCTGGCCAGGGGTTGCGGTGCGCATACGATCGATATCACCGGCGGGGCACCGGAGATGAACCCACATTTTCGGCGTTTTGTCACCTCTGTGCGCAACGAGGGATTCGATGTCACGGTGCGGACCAATCTAACCATCATGCTCCATGAGGGTTTTGCGGACATGCCCGCGTTCTACAGGGATCATGGTGTTCACCTTGTCGCCTCGTTGCCCTGCTATTTACCGGAGAACGTCAACCGGCAGCGCGGCGTGCAGGTATACGAAAGAAGCGTCGAGGTCATGCAGCGCCTCAACCGTCTGGGTTTCGGGATCGACCCAACCCTTCCATTGGATCTGGTCTACAACCCGCAGGGTCCCTCCCTACCGCCGGAGCAGGCCGGTCTGGAACGCGACTACCGGCGCGAGCTTGAGCACCGCTTCGGTATTCGTTTCACGACGTTGTACGCCATTACCAACATGCCGATCGGTCGTTTTCTTCACGACCTGCGCCGTGACGGACACGACGAATCGTACGACCGGCTGCTTCGGGATTCATTCAATGCCGAAACGCTGGATGGTCTCATGTGCCGCCATCAGATTCACGTGAGTTGGGACGGGGCATTACACGACTGCGATTTTAATTATGCACTGGGGATGCCCGTCGGCAATGAACAGGCGCTCAATGTTCGCGATGTTGACGTCGCGTGGTTACGTCGACGAGCCATCGCCACCGGGACTCATTGTTTCGGATGTACCGCCGGGCACGGGTCGTCGTGCACGGGGACACTGGCCTGACGTGCCGCGCCGTTTAGTTTGAGACCGCCGGGCGTGGGTGGCGGATAGACCGACGAACGTGGGCAAGCGGGCGAACGAACGAAAGGATGACGAACAACCGAACGAGAACGGGCGAACGAACACAGAACGGTAGGGCAGGTCGTTCTTTCGCCCCAAGGCGAAAGGTTGACCTGCCATGGTTGAGACAAGTGAACCCCCCCGGCGTCGCCGGGCGAACCACCTGCCCTCCCGCAAAGCCGCTTTGGAACGATAGTGCAGGACCATAGAAAAAGAAAAGATGTTGAGTGATGCAAGCGGCTCATTCTGGACGGTGCCGGTATGAATCCTGAGGCAAGCAAACGCACGCGCACACGGGTATCGCGCGCGGAACGTTCCGCCCCGCGGTTACTGAGTGTCGCGGCGGTTGCGATCACGGCGATTCCCGCATGCGCTGCCCAGCCGGGCGGTTTCCTGCCGGCTGTGTTCGGTCCGCCTCGGGTGATCCTCGCTGAATCCTATGGTGCGAACCCCCGTGAAACCGCGACGTTCAATCACAGCCGGTTTGATCGTTTGCTCAAAGCGTACGTGGATGATGCGGGCTGGGTCGACTACCGGGTGCTGGCTGACCACGCGGAGGAACTTGACGCCTACATCGATGCGCTCGCCACCGCGCCGTTCGACAGGCTCAAGCGAAACGAAAAGCTCGCGCTGCTGATCAATGCCTACAATGCGTTCACACTGCGGTTGATCCTGGACTATTGGCACGACGGTTCACTCGCGTCGATCAAGGATATTCCCGCCGCCCGTCGGTGGTCGGACAAGCGGTGGACCCTCGGCGGGACGGTGGAGAGTCTCGACACGATTGAGAACAAACGAATCCGACCGCGTTTCAAGGAACCCCGGATTCATTTTGCCCTGGTTTGTGCGGCCATCGGCTGCCCGCCGCTGCGCAACGAAGCCTATGTCGGAGACCGACTGGAGGAACAACTGGAAGCACAGGCTCGCTACGTCCACCGGAAGAACACCTGGTTTCGTGTTGATCCGGAACAACGAACCGTCTACCTGACGGCGTTGTACAAATGGTACGGCTCCGACTTCGAACAGGTGGCGGGATCGGTGTTGAACTTTGCCGCGAACTACTCGGTTACCCTGAAGAGACTCATCGATTCGGGTGTGTCGCCGCACCGAAAATGGCTGGATTACGATTGGACCCTGAACGATGTGCGTAACCACCGTCCTCGTTAGAGCACGCTCTGTTTTCATGTAGCGTTTGAATCACTGTTTCATCCGGTACATCGACTCGATGCGACAATACACAATAACCGAGAATGCTCTAATGGATCGGTGTTGTTGATGGGGCGGCGTTTGACGGCGACTTGTGGGAGAACCCCGAATAACGAGTGTGGCACCGGTATTTTGCCGGTGAAAACAGGGCTTCCAAACCCGCCTCACATGTCGTTTAGTAGGTTGCCACAGAATCATAATCCAACGTAGGGCGCGTGACGTTCTTGATGCGCGGGGTGCGGTTTTGATCGCGTCGTACGGCATAATGGCCCGGAGTAAGAGCGTGGAACAAGCAGAAGTGTGTGAAAGCCCGTCGCACTCGGTATCCGCGCCTGCGGTTCGGGCTTATCGGGGGTCAGCAAAGAAACCCAGGACGAAGAAGCGACGTGTTTCGGTGATTATTCCGGTGCGCAACGAAGAGCGCACGATTGCGGCTGTGCTTGACGCATTGCGTACGGAGGCGGTAGACGAGGTCATCGTGGTGGACGGGGCGAGCGAGGATCGTACGGTGGACATAGCTCGTTCGCACGGCGTGAGGGTCATCGGCTCGACACCGGGTCGCGGTCGGCAAATGAATGCGGGGGCGGGCGTTGCCACGGGTGATCTGCTCGTCTTTCTGCATGCCGACACGATGCCGCCGCGCGGTTTTGTGCGTTCCATTCAACATGTCCTGGCGCAACCCGGTACCAGCGCGGGGGCGTTCCGACTCCGCATCAATGCGACCGGGGCGTCGTTCCGGTTGATCGAGCGATTCGTGCAGTGGCGTTCGCGGGTCCGGCAGACGCCCTACGGCGATCAGGCCATGTTTCTGACCAAGGACACCTTTGATAGGGTGGGTGGTTTCCCTGATTGGTCGTTGATGGAAGATGTCGATCTGGTGGCCCGACTTCGCCGGCTCGGTCAGATTCGGATCGCACCGTACTTTGTCAACACGTCAGCACGACGTTGGTTGGAACGCGGTGTCTGGCGAACCGCCCTGATCAACCAGTTGTGCCTGGCTGCGTTTCGGATGCGTATCCCGACCGAGTGGATCGCGCGGTGGCGGGAGCGCGGATTGTCGGCCCGATCCAATGGCCGATTGCAGCGCTAGCTGCGCCTCACACCGCAGACAGACGCGATAACGTGAGCGGTCGCGCAACGGCATGGAAGGAACACGTCGATAGAACACGACCACACCCAACCCAACGCTGATCGTCAATTGCTGCGACACTTGTTGTACGCGGCGGCCGTGATGGAAGAGAGTCTCTTGCTCATCCACCTTGGTCGAACGGAAGCCGAACAGGCCGGGCTGGTTCTTTTCGCGTATCTGGTTAGTGGTTGTGCGTTCGCCTGGGTTCTTTGGAAATTGAGTCGAGCATCGGCAACGCCGGTCGCGACCGCTAAGCTGCTTGCCGTTATGTTCGGTGCGGCGCTTGTGTTTCGCCTTACGCTGCTGCCCCTGGCACCTACATCCAGCTCGGACGCCTATCGCTATTTGTGGGAGGGGTTGATCCAAACGCGAGGTGTTAATCCCTATAGTATTGCGCCGGACGATGCCGCGTTGTCCACCCTGGCTGAAACCTACGCGGGCGTCCACACCCGAATTAACCACGCCGACATCCCGTCCATCTATCCGCCGACGGCCCAGGCTTTGTTCCGGTTGAACGCCACACTGTTCGGCGGGTCGTTGATCGGCTGGAAGCTGATTCTGCTGGCGTTCGAGGCCCTTTTCACCTGGGCGTTATGGGCTCTCCTTCAAACCTGGCACCTACCTTCCTGGACGTTGTACGGCGTCCTGTGGTGTCCGCTGCTCTTTCTTGAGACGTACGAAGCCGGTCATCTGGATGTTGTTGGAGTGACGCTTCTTGTTCTTGGTCTACTGGCGGTTGTGAGGCGGCGCGACGTGCCTGCCGGTGTCGCATTTGGATTCGCCTTCAACGTGAAATACCTCTGGCCCGCGCTGGTCTTGCTGTTGCTGCTCGCTCAGCCCGGACGTAGACGTCGAGGACTTGTCACGACGGCTACGGCAGCGGGCGTCGCGGTGCTGTGCTGGATCCCCTACCTGTCAGGCGTGCGTGCAGCGGGTGCGACCATGCGTATGTTCGCTGCGAAATGGCGCTTTAATGGAACCGTTTTCGGCGCGCTGGAACACCTCCCCGGACCGGCGTGGCTGCCGGTGGTCATCGTGGGGCTGCTGTTGCTTATGCTTGTGGTTTTTGTGGCGCGATTCGCCGGGCGGCTGCGGTGGTCCGACATCTGGCTGCTTTGCGGGGCAGCCATGCTGCTCAGCCCGGTGGCGTTCCCGTGGTATTTCGTGTGGCTTGTGCCCGGGCTGCTCGTTCGTCCGCCGCTGTGGTTGATCGCCTGGATGCTGTTGGTGCCCGCGCTGCACGTCGTTGACTGGCGGGAACGTCTTTCGGGTGAGTGGCAGGCCATGCCGTGGCTCTGTGTTGTGGTCAGTGCGCTGCCGGGTATTCTGGTGCTCACAGCTTGGTGGCGGCGTGTCGTGGAGGTGCTGCGCGAGCGGCGCGGGCTGGTGTGGATCGACGACGCAAGGACCGCACAGGAAGGGCGATGCGCATTATGAGGCAGGGTGCTACCATCGCGGTGGTCATACCCGCTCGAGACGAAGAGCATTCGATCGGTCGCGTGCTCAAGGCGGTGCCGGAGTGGGTGGACGAAGTTGTCGTCTGCGACAACGGTTCAACCGATGGGACCGCGGAGGTAGCGCGCGCTCACGGTGCCCGCGTCGTGTCCGAATCGCGTCGCGGGTACGGCTCAGCGTGTCTGACCGCCCTGTCGGCACTCGATGGCCCGGACATCGTCGTCTTTCTGGACGGCGACTACAGCGATCATCCCGAAGAAATGGATCGGCTCGTGGATCCCATCGCGCGGGGCGAGGCGGACCTGGTGGTTGGTTCTCGCGTGCGGGGTCAATGTGCATCGGGCGCTTTGACGGTGCAGGCACGGGCGGGCAACTGGCTCGCCTGCCGACTGCTCCGGTGGGTGTGGGGTGCGACCTACACCGACCTAGGCCCGTTTCGTGCGATTCGCTTTACCGCACTGGAGCGTCTCGAGATGCGCGATCCGGATTATGGCTGGACCGCCGAGATGCAGGTCAAAGCAGCGAGACTCCGACTCCGCACAGCGGAGGTTCCGGTCAGCTATCGCCCGCGCATAGGCCAATCCAAAATATCCGGCACGGTGCGCGGCGTGCTTGGTGCAGGTTCGAAAATCATATACACCATCTTGGCTCCGGCGCTGACCGACTCGATCAGGCGCACGCCGAGGATTAAACCACGCCATCTTATCGTGTTCGCGCGCTTTCCGGAGCCCGGCGCGACCAAGACGCGGTTGATTCCCGCGCTGGGGGCGAAGGAGGCGGCCAATCTCTCGCTTGAGATGACGCGACATACGCTCGATTGGGTCAACCGGTTCGGGAAAGACCCCGGCGCTTCCGTGGAAGTGCGATTTGCCGGTGGGAGTGCGCGGCTCATGGCGCGGTTGTTCGGCGTGGGCACAACCTACATTGACCAGGGTGCCGGCGATCTGGGTGATCGTCTAATCCGCGCGACAAGCGCGGCCTTTACCAGTGGTGCAGAGCGCGTGGTCGTGGTCGGTACGGATTGTCCAGCACTGAACGAACAACGCGCCCGTGCGGCGTTCGAGAAACTGACGCACCGGGATCTGGTCATAGGCCCGGCGCACGACGGCGGCTACTACCTGATTGGATTACAAAAGCCCCTGCCTGCGCTCTTTGAATCCGTCACCTGGGGTACGGGGTCGGTGTTGGCACAGACAGTCGCGCTCGCGGATCGGTTGGGTCTGTCGTATGCTCTCGCGGAGACGCTTCACGACATCGACAGACCGGAGGACATCGAGCACTGGCACCTCGTGCGCGACGCCCTCGGGGCAGACGGCGTGGATGAACGATGTTCGTGTGAGGTTCGTCCGGCAACCAATCCGTGATCCAGGCGGCGGTTCTTTCGTAACGGTAGAGAAGACGACGGTGGAGACCGTGCCCAGGCGGGCACACGATGAAACGGGTTTAACGGAACTGATGCGGTGCGATTCGAGCCGGAGCACCGGTTGGATCGACCTTCGACGAGCCGGTTGAAACGCGCTCAAAACCAGGTGTGGCCTCGTTCTTGCTGTTAACACCAAGGACGTCGAGGCGGTTCCAGGCGAGCTTCAACAAGCTGGGTTGGATCAGCAAGCAAGCGCATCGCTCTTATAGCAAAGGACGGATGGAACCTTGACAGCCGAAGTATTGCTCGAATGGTTCGCAATAGCGGGCTTTATGATCTCAACGGTGGCGCTCGCCGTCTACGGGGGGCACGCCTATGTGCTGGTTTTTCTGTTTCGACGACGCCAGCAACGAGCCCGCGCGGCGCAGGCGAAGATTATCGCGGCACGTGCGGCCCGGTCCGATCAGGAGTGGCCCCGCGTCACAAGCCAGATCCCTTTGTACAACGAGCGGAGCGTCGCGTCCCGCGTCATTGAGGCCGTCGCTGCGATGGATTACCCCATCGACCGACACGAAATCCAGGTGCTGGACGACAGCAGTGATGAAACGCGGGCGATCGTGGACCGCACCGTTGCCCGGCTTCGGGCGCAGGGTTTTGACGTGTCCGTGGTGCGCCGCGCGGATCGAAAGGAGTTCAAAGCCGGGGCGCTGGCGCACGGGCTCACCATCGCCCGAGGGACCTATCTGACCATTTTCGACGCCGACTTTGTCCCACCCGCGAACTTTCTCGAACATGCCATTCCCCTGCTGGAAGACAATCCGCGACTCGCCTGCCTGCAGGGGCGTTGGGCGCATCTGAACGAACATGAGTCATGGCTGACCAGCGCCCAGGCGCTGGGTATCGACGGCCATTTTGCCGTCGAGCAGGGTGCGCGGGCGTGGAACGGTCTGCTGATGAACTTCAACGGCACCGCCGGTGTGTGGCGCAAGGAGGCGATCGAGGATCCCCGCGTCGGCGGTTGGGACGGTGAAACCCTGACCGAAGATCTTGACCTTTCCTATCGTGTTCAGCTTGCGGGCTGGCGCATCGACTATTGCCTCGATCTTCCCTGCCCCGCTGAATTGCCCAATACGGTCAACGCACTAAAGAGTCAGCAGCGTCGCTGGGCGACCGGGTCCATACAGGTAGCCCGAAAGCTACTGCCGCGCGTCTGGCGCGATAAGGGGCTGACGCTCGGTCAAAAGGTCGAAGCCACACTCCATCTCACCCACTATTCCGTGGCCCTGTGGATGTTGATCCTGGCGCTCATCGCCCGCCCGATGCTCTTGCTCATGGCCCATGGGCACCCGATGTTCACCACCTGGCTTACCGTGGCGTGGTGCGGCGTGCTGCTGTCCGCCATCGCCCCCTCCGTCGAATATATTTACGCGCGCCACGCGCTGGACGGATCGTTCTCGGCCATTCGAATCATCCCCTCCATGTTTGTCGTGGGCATGGGGTTGTGCCTGAACAACGCGATCGCCGTCGTCCGCGGGTTGATTCAAGAGGGCGGCGAGTTCGTCCGGACCCCGAAATCCGGAAGCGACGCAAAAACCCGGCGCGTATCAAGCGACCACCCCGTGCGCGATCATCTCTGGGCGATTGAGCTGCTGCTGGGCGTATACATGTCCGTGAGCTTCGCCGTCTACATTGCGGCCGACCATGGAGCGTTCAGCATCTTCCTCTTGTTGTATGCCGTCGGGTTCCTCGTCATGGGTTGGTGTTCTCGACCGGTAGGGCTCCGCCGCGTGGCCGCCGCACGCGGGACGTTGAATCCGGCACCGCGGGCGTAACACGCAGCGGTTCCGCCCTCTCCGCGAAACCGTCGCGGGTTACTTGTTGTAGATCATCGCCGGCTGCTAGCGCTTTGTCACACCTTAATGTTCGGGTACACGGACTTCAGTGTGCACCGTGCGTCTTCGATTTTCATTTGCCAATCGACGCCTCGTTGTGTTGCGTTGACATCCGTTGACCAAGCAGCCGTTTCTTCACGAAGCGTCTTGATGTCGCCGATTTGCC
>CAZWWW010000032.1:0-12957 GCA_964637715.1 uncultured Phycisphaeraceae bacterium
CGCCAATGGAGAATGCGTTTCGTCGGCGGCGGGCACAGCCCGCCCTACCTGGCTTACGTGGAACAAGATCTGGGAGCCGGCTTATGGGCTTGCACCGCACAATAGAGAGGATGCGGGTAGATCATTGCACCGCGAAGGCTTGAGCGCGGCGGGGAAAAAGATGAACCTGCAAACAAGGGTGCAGGCTATTGCGTGAAGCAAGTGAGTCCCACGCGCTGTACGGTGCCCACGCCCCTGTCTTTTATGAACCCCTGTGCTACACCTTTTGATAGATATCTCCGCCTTTTTTCTCGAACTCCGCCGCCTTCTCCGCCATGCCGATCTGAATGACCTCTGCGGTCGAGACGTGCTTGGCGGCTGCGTAGTCCCGGACTTCCTGGGAAATCTTCATCGAGCAGAACTGAGGCCCGCACATTGAGCAGAAATGGGCCGTCTTGGCCCCCTCCTGAGGCAATGTTTCATCGTGGAATGCGCGGGCGGTTTCCGGGTCCAGCGAGAGATTGAATTGATCCTCCCAGCGAAACTCGAACCGGGCTCTGGAGAGTTGATCGTCACGATACTGCGCGCCGGGGTGCCCCTTGGCCAGATCGGCGGCGTGGGCGGCGATCTTGTAGGTGATGACGCCGTCCTTGACGTCCTTTCGGTTTGGTAGTCCCAGATGTTCCTTGGGCGTCACGTAGCAGAGCATGGCCGTTCCGAACCAGCCGATCATGGCGGCACCGATCGCACTGGTGATGTGGTCATACCCGGGGGCAATGTCCGTCGTCAGCGGACCAAGCGTATAAAACGGCGCTTCCCGACAGACCGCCAGTTCTTTCTCCATGTTTTCCTTGATAAGCTGCATCGGGACGTGGCCGGGTCCTTCGATCATCACCTGAACGTCGTGCTTCCAGGCGACGTTCGTCAATTCACCTAGCGTGTTCAACTCGGCGAACTGGGCTTCGTCGTTGGCATCGGCGATGCACCCCGGACGCAAACCGTCACCTAATGAGAACGCAATATCATAGGTCCGCATGATGTCGCAGATGTCCTCGAAGTGCGTGTAGACGAAGTTCTCTTTGTGATGGGCCAAACACCACTTGGCGAGAATGGAGCCGCCGCGCGACACAATACCGGTCACGCGCCGGGCGGTCATGGGTATATAGCGCAGCAGCACACCGGCGTGAATAGTGAAATAATCGACGCCTTGCTCGGCCTGTTCGATGAGTGTATCCCGGAAGATGTCCCAGGTCAGATCTTCCGCCCGCCCCTCGACTTTTTCGAGCGCTTGGTAGATGGGGACGGTTCCGATCGGTACGGGTGCGTTTCGGATGATCCACTCACGCGTCTCGTGAATGTTCGTGCCGGTTGACAGATCCATGACCGTGTCCGCCCCCCAATGCGTCGCCCAGACCATTTTTTCAATCTCCTCCTCGATGGAGGAGGACACGGCCGAGTTGCCTATGTTGGCGTTGATCTTTACGAGAAAGTTGCGGCCGATGATCATCGGTTCGGACTCGGGATGATTGACGTTTGACGGGATGATCGCCCGACCGCGAGCGATCTCGTCGCGGACGAACTCGGGTGTAATCAACGGCGGTATGGCGCTGCCGAACGTCTCGCCCCGATGTTGTGCGATATCATGCGCGGTCCACTGCACGCGCCGCTGATTCTCTCTGATGGCAACGAACTCCATTTCCGGTGTGATGATCCCCCGGCGCGCGTAGTGCATTTGGGTAACGTTTGCGCCGTCAACCGCGCGCAGCGGTGGACGTCTGGCGGAATCGGGGAATCGTTCCACGGTGTCCTCACCCGGCGCGGTCTTGTATCCGTTGTCTTCGGGCCGAACCGTACGTCCGGGATAGGACTCGACGTCTTTGCGCTCTTTGATCCAGGGCAGACGAAGCGGAGCAAGCCCGGCGCGCACGTTTTGCTTCGCGGCGTCATCCGTGTAGGGTCCGGAGGTATCATAGACGGTGACCGAAAAGGGCGATCCAGGCGTATCACGAGTTGTTCCTTTATCTTGCAAAGGCGTAAGTTGGATTTCACGCATCGGCACGCGCACCGATGGATGAAGTGTTCCCTCGATGTAGACCTTCTTCGACGCGGGGAAAGACGGAATGGTTGTGGACGAATCCAATGGATGGTCTCCCGTGATATGCGGAGCGGATGAGGGGTCTTGCGGGAAAAGCAGCGCGATGGAACTCGTCGCCTTCCCTACGCAGGTCCACCCGGATCACGCGGAAAACCGCGGGTCCGCTCCTGATCAGGTTCCAGGGCTGTGTTCTCAGCCCGCCACACGCGGGCACGCCCAGCGACTTACCTTGTGATACGCGTGCGAAACGATCGCGTCAAGCTGACCCGCCGGGAATCAGGCGGAGCGGTTTGTGAGACCGGGGGCATCGGTCGTGCTGCGCGCTAGAGCAAGCGCTCATTTTGTGGCGTCGTCGAATCACTGTTTGATCCGGCCAATCACTCGATTCGTCGGTCAGCAACTCAGAAAACGCTTTATTCCGCCAGCGTTGGAATCTTACCGGCCTTCTCAAGCATCTCAACGAGTGTGATGGTGGCTTCCTGCGGAGAAACCTTCGTGGTGTCGATCACGACTTCGGGATCGGTCGGCGCTTCGTAGGGATCGTCGATCCCCGTAAACCCTTTGATCTCTCCGGCGCGGGCTTTCTTGTACAATCCCTTGGGGTCTCTTTTTTCGCACTCGGCGAGCGGGGTGTCGCAGAAGACTTCGAAGAAGTTCCCCTCGCCCACCGTCTCGCGGGCCGTAGCGCGATCGGCGCGATAGGGGCTGATGAAGGCGGTAATGGTAATCACCCCGGTATCCACGAAGAGCTTGCCGACTTCGCCGATGCGCCGAATGTTTTCCTGTCGGTCCTCCGCGGAGAAACCCAGGTTCTTGTTCAGACCGAATCGTACGTTGTCGCCGTCAAGCACATAGGCGAGGTGCCCTCGCTGGATGAGGGCGTGCTCCAGCGTGTAGGCAATCGTGCTCTTGCCGGAACCGGACAACCCGGTCATCCACAGGAGTGCCCCTTTTTGTTTGAGCAGGGCCTCGCGCGCTTCGCGGTCCACGTGCCCCTCATGCCAGGTGATGTTCGTCGCTTTGATCTTTGTCACGAATGTTCTCTCCACTAACAGTGCCTGTGTGATGCAATCAGGCAGTATAGGTTTGACGGCCAAACCGCACAATCGCGGTTATCGGTCGCTTGCGTGTGCGATGCTTCGACTCCGTAGCTTTAGGGACAACGGGGGTTGCCCACGAGGTCGTTCAGATGCCCGCAACAGGCACGCCGTCGTTACTTCGCTGCATTTCAACCGGCGGCTTTCCGATAATCGAGCGGGATACTCGATTTTTGGGAGACGTGTACCATGCGTCATCAAGCACGCCGTCTGTTTGCCGTTGGGTTTGTCACCTTGGTCGTTGGTCTGGTATCGGGATGTAGCAGCAACACCCTGGCCGATCAGGCCCGGTCCAGCCTGTCGTCGTTCATCACCGGGGTGGTGAACAACACGATTACCGACGTCATCAACGGGAACAACTAGAGAAGCTCTCTTTTTGTGTAGCGGTCGAATCACCGTTTTATCCGGTCATTGGACTCGATACGGCGATACACAATAACAGACAATTCTGTAAGCGCCTCGATCGAACCTCTACGGTCGCCGCTTTGCGAGGGGCGATCCGCGTGGAGGGCGGACCGCAGTGCTCCCAGCTCCTTGGTGTTGCCGTAGAAACGTAGGCAGGCATCCGCACTTCGTCCCGCCGCACATGGTGGGTGCTGCATGCAGACTGTAGCCTTGGCTGATTATCCAATTCGAATCGTGTTTGCGATCGATTCAGTGATCGACGCATGGCACCGATCGACCGCAGCCTGACCGTCCCCTCACGCGTCCCGGAGCCTGGTTGAATGGTGTTACACCCGAATGCTCCAGAGCATTTATCGTTTTCATGTGCCGGTTCTTGGACACCCGAACAGGCATCGAGAACGGGGAGATCGCGCGGGCTAAAGCCCGCGGCTCGGACCACAAATACGGCAATGCTCCACGCTTCGTCCGATGTGCTCCTAAGACCGATCCGATTCCCCGCCGATGAACCTCCCGGTTGGCAGGTGCGCCCGCTTCTCCGGCATCCGGGCACCTGCTCCTGAACCCGATGAGGAGACCGCCCGTCATGAACGCACGCATTCTGGAAGCCATCAAGAAATCTGCCGCCGTTCCTTCCATGCCTCAAGTCGTACTTCGGTTTCTGGAGATCATGCAGGACCCTGAATTCGATTACCGGAACCTGGTGCGGGTGTTGTCCACCGACCCGGGTACGGTCAGCGAAGTGCTCCGGTTGGCGAACTCCGCGTTGTTCGGCGTTCGAAACAAGGTTGTCTCCGTTCGGCAGGCGTTGACGTTGCTTGGTCCCAAACGGCTGCGCTCTCTGCTGCTGGGGCGCTACCTGGTGGATACGGTTAGCAACAAGAAGATCGGCGGGTTGGATATGAGTTATTTCTGGCGGCGCTCCCTCGCGTCGTCGGTGCTCGCCTCGCAATTAGCGGCCGAAGTGCTACCGCGCGCCCGGGACGAGGCGTTTATCGCGGCCCTCCTGGCTGACATCGGTATTCCGATCCTCGCCGAAGCGCTACCGAAGGCCTATCGCAAGATCGTGGAACAGCACGCGCCACACGGGCGCTTGGTGACGCCGGATGAAGAACGGCAGTATGTCCAGGTGACACACGGCGAAGTCTCGGCCATGGTTCTGGCGCATTGGACGTTGCCGGACCCGATCTGTGAAGCGGTAAACCTGCACCAGTCCGAAAACCCCGGCGAGGGATTCGAAGCGATGCTGGCGCGCCTGTTGAACGCGTCGGATCGTTTGGCCCGCCTTCTATGCGAAGTGTCCGATCAGCACGAATGCGCCGCGGTGTGCGAGGAAGCGCTCGCCCCGATCGGTTTGGACGTCGAAAAGCTGGTGGAGGTATTGCCCACGATCGAACGTGACATCGAAGAACTGGCGGACGCCCTTCGCATTGACGTCGTCGCCAGCCAGTGCTATGCGCTGGTGGCTAAGTCGATCCAGGAAAAGCTCTCCGAGCCCGCGGCACAGTAGCGCTTCCTGTGTCGTGTTCCTGCCCTCCCGGGCTTGGCATTTGCAGAGGTCAACACGGCCTTCGCCCGATGCATCGGACACCGCCGGTTCTTGCCCAAGCAACTCCGGCCATAACCCTTCTCACGTCGTCGAACCAAAGCCCCCCTACGCGACGGCGTACGCCCGTCGAATCCCCACAATGGCGCTGCAAATCACCGCACCACAATGTAGGCCGCCTGAGACAGCCTTGACTATGCCCCCCAGCGTTTTCCCTTGATCTCGAAAGGCAACACGTGAGCACAGCAGAACGCAAGATAGGCACGTGTCGTTGAATGGGGACGCCTGAACGGCAGGAACGACCCAACGGCAGCGACTCAAAGGAGACCGGTGCCTTTCCTGGTGATTTCGAGCTGAGATTTCTGCAATTTTTTTTCCCGCGAAGCTAAACGGGGGTGTCCGGTAAGGTTTGCTGATTGGCGCGTCAATTCGGGGTGGCTCGTGTTATCGGTTGTGCGCAGAACGCGTACGCGTTGCCAGGTCCGGTTGTGGGCGAATGGTGCAGTCCGATTGTGCTAAAGGCGGTTTATCGGCGCGACGATTGTCTTGGTTGCCAGGCTGTCCGTTATTGGTCGAGGCCAAAAACAATGGGCGGCGTCGTGGAGGGATCCAACCTGGCTTACTGTGCCCTCAGGAGAAACGGGCGGCGCGATGTCGGGGGCGCGATATACCGCGAGAAGAGTAGCGGTGGTCCGCGTCAGGACGAGAACCAACATTGGATACGGAACGAACCGCGGTCAACAACGATTGCGGACAGCCAGGCGGACGGCAGGTTTTTTTGAACGCAAACCCGCGTCTGATGAACACCGCCAGGCCCTGCTCTGCTTCGACAGCCCTTTAGGAGGCACGAACCAGGATGAGTCGGATCAACACAAATGTCGAGTCGCTGATCGCGCGACGTGCTCTGAGCACCAACAACCGGACGCTCAACCAGGCGCTCGGTCGGCTCAGCACCGGTCTTCGTATCAACTCAGGACGGGACGATCCCGCGGGATTGATCGCATCCGAGACGTTGCGCTCGAGCCTGCGTGCGATCTCAACCGCCGTCGATAACGCCACGCGAGCCGACACGATCGTCGCGGTGGCAGAAGGCGGGTTGCAGGAGGTCAGCTCACTCCTGCTCAATCTGGAAAACCTGATCGATCAAACCGCGAACGAGGCGGGGCTCACGACGGAAGAGAAGTCCGCGAACCAGCTCCAGATCGACTCGATCCTGAACTCGATCAACCGGCTGGCTGAAGCGACGGCGTTCGGCAGTAAGAAACTGCTCAACGGGAGCCTGGCGTTCACCACGTCCGGTGTAAACGTGACGGAGTCGACGGGCGCGTCGGTTAGCCAACTCGATCGAGTTCAGATCAACTCGGCGAAGGTTCCCGCGGGGTCGTTCCGTCAGGTCAACGTGAACGTGGTGACGCCGTCAACGGTGGCGATCATTAGTGCGGTCCCGGCTGGTACCAACTCGAGCGGCGTGCTCAACAGCACGCTCAACGGCGCGACGACCGTTCAGATCCGTGGCAACCTGGGCGCTGAAACGCTGAGTTTCGCATCGGGTACGACAACGGCTAACATCGCAACAGCCATCAACGCCTCGAAGGCGCTGACGGGTGTGTCGGCAACGGCGTCTGCAGCCAGCGGCGGTCCGTCGTCTCTATTGTTGCAGAGCACGAGTTTCGGTGCGGATGAGTTCGTGTCCGTATCGTTTGTTTCGGGTTCGACGGCGTTCGCATCGCAGGCGAGCTCGGACAAGCAAAACGGTACCAACGGGACGATCACGATCAACGGGGCCAATGCGGTCGTCAACGGACTTAAGGCTTCGATCAACAACTCGTCATTGTCAGTAGACCTTACCCTGTCGTCGACGTTCGGCGGAACGGCGGGGGGCACGGGTTCGTTTGAGGTTACCGGCGGTGGGGCTGTGTTCTCGATATCGCCGACGGTCGGTCTCTCCGGACAGGAGTCGATCGGCGTGGACGAGGTGTCTACCTCCAAGCTCGGAAGCACGGGTACCGGGTTCCTGGCGTCGCTCGGAACCGGGCTGACGAATGATTTGTCAAGCAACAATTTCTCGACCGCGCAGAGCATCGTGCGGGCCGCGATCAATCAGGTGGCTACTCTCAGGGGGCGACTCGGCGGGTTCCAAAAGGACACGCTGACCACGACGATCAACTCGTTGCGTGTCTCGCAAGAGAACGTGCGGGCAGCGGAAAGTGCGATCCGGGACGCTGATTTCGCGGCGGAAACGTCTAACCTGACGCGGGCGCAAATCCTGGTGGCGTCGTCCACGCAGGTGCTGAAACTGGCGAACTCGCAACCCCAGAACGCCCTGTCGCTGCTCGGCTAATCAGGCGCCAATCAGGCGGTACCGTAGTCGGTTCGCCTCATGTGTCTTTTCCGGGAAGACACAAGGGCATCAACGCCTATCAGTAAAAACACCCCACACGGGTCCGTTTCGGCGGGTCCGTGTTTTTTTTTGCGCTTCCTGTCAGGGGGCGATTGATTGAACCCGGCACCCGATAACTAAAGTCGCGCGGGATCGCCGTCGACAGAGCGTTGAACGGCCCGCGGCAGGTTACAGCAATATCCGTTATCGTGTATCGTCGTATCGAGTCGATTCGCCGGATGAAACGATGATTCGACCGCTACACAAAAATAGAGCTTGCTCTAGCCGCGGCTATCGCGTCGGCGGAATAGCGGAGTCGACAACGGTGATCAGACGGGACCCGGCGGGTTTCGCCGGTTTGTCGGGGTAGGTGGATCGTGGATCGCGCAAGGTGGCGCGATTATCGAACATGAGCGCTTGGGGGCGTCTCGTGTCGTCAGGGAAGACACTATGAGCCGCATCAACACGAACGTCGCGGCCTTTACGGCCAATCGACATCTACAACGGAACTTTTCCGATCTCTCGGTCCGTTTGGAGCGACTCTCAACGGGGTTGCGTATCAACCGTGGTCGAGATGACCCGGCCGGGTTGATCGCCTCGGAACGGTTGCGGCTGGACATTCGCGCCGTGGGTCAGGCGATCGACAACTCGCAACGAGCCAGCAACGTGATTACCACCACGGAAGGCGCGTTGAGCGAAGTCAACGCGCTGATGCTGGATCTTCAGTCGCTCGTGGTCGAGGCGGCGAACAAGGGTGCGCTGACCGACGAGGAAATCGCCGCCAACCAACTCCAAATCGATTCGATCCTCGGCAGTATTGACCGAATCGCGAACACCACCGCTTTTGGTTCGCTTCACCTGCTTGACGGTACGCGAGCCTATAACCTTTCCGCCGTGCCTACCGCAGCGTTGGCGTCCGTCTCGGTGTTCTCCGCGCGTACGCCCGAAGGGGGCACGCGAACGGTTTCGGTTCGGGTCACGCAGTCGGCTCAAACCGCACAGATATCGTTTATCGGTAATACAGCGGGCGGCGTCTCGACCACCTCGGCCACGACGATCGAGGTTCGTGGAACGATTGGAACGGAGGTCATTTCATTTGCATCCGGTGCCACATTCTCGGATGTGGTGACCGCGATCAACGCCGCCAAAACAGCCACCGGCGTATCAGCCGTCGTCTCGTCGCCCGGCGTCGGAACGATTGCGAGTGCGGTGCTTATCAACAGTACCGAGTTTGGGTCGGACGCCTTTGTTTCCGTGCTTCCCGTTCAAGGGAGCTTTGTGGTCACCGGCAACACGAACTCACGAACGTTTGATTCCGGGCAGGACCCGGGCGTGATTATCGACGGACAAACCGCCCAGACGCGGGGCTTGCGCGCTGATGTCCGTAGCGGCGGTCTCGATGCGCGACTCAATCTGACGACAGCCTTCGCGACTACCTTATCGTCGGCCACGTTCGAGGTCGCCAGCGGCGGGACGCTGTTTCAACTCGGTCCGCAAGTGACGCCGAACGCACAGGTTCACATCGGGTTCAATTCGGTTCGGACCACGCAACTGGGTGATGCGGTGGTCGGGCGGTTGTATACGCTCCGGTCGGGCGGCGGCAACGACCTGAGTACGAAGAAGTTTCTGACGGCCCAAAAGGTGCTAAGTGTCGCGATCGATCAGGTATCGTCGTACCGCGGTCGGCTGGGAAACCTTCAAAAGAATACCATAGACACGAACATCAACAGCCAGGGCATCACGCTCGAGAACCTCATCGCGTCAGAGTCGGTGATTCGTGACGCGGACATCGCCCAGGAGCTATCGGCGCTGACCCGCGCGCAAATCCTCGTACAGAGCACCGAGTCCACGCTGCGGATTGCCAACAGTGTACCGAATCTCGTGCTGTCGCTGCTGCAGTAGTCGGCGCAGGTACGCACTCGATCGAAGGTCAGAGCAATAAGACCGGGCGCAGTCGTTCGAGACGGAGGCGGTCGTAACGTCGCGGGGATCGATCAATCCAGAGACACAGCGCCTGCCCCTCGGGGGTTCCTTCTGTTGCGCGTCATTGTCCACCTCATCTGCGCGCGGGACTCGATCTCAGCGCGTTCTCGCCGTATGATGGCCGGGCATGATGCCTGCTCTTTCCGACGCTGAACTGCTCGCGCGCCTCGTGGGCTTCGATTCGACCAGTTGCCACAGCAATGTGCCCGTCGCTGAGTTTATCTGTGACTATCTCAATCTGCCGAACGTCGAGATCACTCGCAACTTCAACGACGACCGCAGCAAGGTGAACCTGATCGTTCGTTGTGCATCGGGTGATGCGTCGGTGGATGAGACCCTAGTGGATGAGGCCGTTTCGCGTTCGGGATTGATTCTCTCCGGGCATCTGGATGTCGTCCCAGCCGGGGAACCCGACCGGCGGTCCGATCCGTTCACACTCACCGAGACGCCGGACGCGTACGTCGGTCGCGGCGCTTGCGACATGAAGGGGTTCGTCGCCCTGGCGGTGAACTCGTTGCACCAGTTCGCAACGAGGGATCGACCGGCCCGGCCTCTCGTTCTTATCTTAACCTTCGATGAGGAACCGGGGACGTTAGGGGCGCAGCACCTCGCACAGACGTGGAACGATGCCTTCCCTTTGCCTTCTCTGGCCATCATTGGCGAGCCGACGTCGTTGCGCGCCGTGCGTATGCACAAGGGGCACGTCAAGATGCGCGCTACCGCGACAGGTCGCAGTGCGCACAGCGGCTATCCGCACCTCGGCGTCAACGCCATTGAACCCATGGGGCGCGTGATCGATGCGCTCGTGCGGTTACGTCGTCGATGGGAAACCGAGCGGGTCGAGAGCAGCGTGCATTTCCCGGAAACGCCGTTTGTCGCGCTCAACGTCGGTACGGTATGTGGAGGGTCGGCGGTGAACATCGTGCCGGCGTCTTGTACTTTGGAGTTCGGCTTTCGACCGTTGCCGGGCATGAACTCCGCGGAGCTAATCGAGCAAGTGCGCGAGGCGCTGGCGGACCTCGACGGTGGCGATTCGCTCGCGCTCGAGTTGCCCGGTGACAGCCCGCCGTTGTTGACGCCGGAATCTTCAACCGTGTATCAAGCGCTGTGCAAAGTGATGGGCCAAACGGAAACCGTAGGGGTATCGTATGCGAGTGACGCCGGACCGTTGTCCACGATGGGTATCGAGTGTGTGGTGTGGGGACCGGGTACGATCGAAGTAGCCCATAAGCCCAATGAGTCGATGCCGAAAGGCGAATTCGTCAAGGCCCGCACGCTACTCGACAGGGTGGTCAACGACATGTGCGTGGCGCCCGGGTCACACGGAACGAACCCTTAACGCTTGGAGTGCGTGCTGTCATGAACGGCGTACAGGTGATCGAAGCCGATCTCACCTGGACCCCGAGCGGGTTCGAGGACGGGGTACAGGTGGTTGTTGAAGCCGACGGGACGATCGGACACGTCGGGTTGGTAGACGCCCGTCCGACCCATCGCTTGGTGAACCGGGCGCTGATGCCTGGTTTTGTGAACGCCCACAGCCACGCTTTTCAGCGCGGGCTGCGCGGTTTCGGCGAGCGGTTTCCCGGCGGCGCCGGATCGTTTTGGACGTGGCGCGAAGCGATGTATGGCCTGGTCGCGCGCATGGACGCGGAGACGATGTACGGGCTCTCGTGCCAAGCGTTCGAGGAAATGGTACGTGCCGGTATCACCTGTGTGGGTGAGTTTCACTACCTGCATCACGACGCGACGTGTGATGGCTACGCTTTTGACGAGGTCGTGCTGCGTGCCGCGCGCGACACCGACATTCGTATCGTGCTATTGAACGCGTTTTATAACACAGGCGGAATAGGTCAGCCGCTCACAGACGCCCAGCGGCGTTTTGGTTCGTCGCCGCGCGCGGCGTTTTGGGAGAACATGGACCGGGTCGCGGGTCTCACCGAAGAGTCGACACAAGAATTGGGCGTCGTGGCGCACAGTATTCGTGCGGCGTCCGTTGACGATATCGCCGCGCTCCACAGAGAAAGCCGAAAGAGAAATATGGTCTTCCACATCCATGTGGAGGAGCAGCGACGGGAGGTTGACGCGTGTGTTTCCGCCTATGGCAAGACACCGTTGGCGCTGTTGAACGAACGCCTTGACGGGCTGGATAACGTAACCGCCGTGCATGGTACGCACACGGCTCCCGCCGACATGAACCGTTTTCTCAGCGAAGGGGGAACGGTTTGTCTTTGCCCGCTTACCGAGGCCAATCTCGGCGACGGAATCTCCGACCTACCGGGCCTGTTGAAGCAAAATGGGCGCGTCTGCGTCGGGACGGATTCGAACGCCCGCCTGTGTATGACCGAGGAGTTACGCTGGCTCGAGTACGTCCAGCGTCTTCGCCTTGAACGGCGCGGCGTCGCGCGGGATCATGAAGGACGCGTCGCGCGGACACTCTTTGAGATGGGCACAGAAAACGGGGCGGTTTCGCTCGGGTTGAAGACGGGTCGCATCGAGCCGGGCTATCTCGCGGACTTCATGGCGATCGATCTCGCGGCGCCGTCGTTGAGCGGATGGACGCCCGATACGCTTCTCGAAGCCTTCCTGTTGGGTACGGGTAACGAAGCGATCGCAGCGACGTGCGTCGGCGGGCGATGGCATGCGTTCGGTTCAGGGAGTTGAGCGTTCCGCCGTTGACTTTCCGCGTTCGATACCTACGCTGGCGATATGTGTGTAATTCCCGTAATTCGAGGCTGGTCTGTGTCACGACCGCATCGCGCCGTTGACTGATGAACCCACTATGTCAGACGATCACCTGGTCGAAAAAGTCTATGATCCCCGGTTCGTCGAGCCCGCGATCTACGCGACGTGGGAGCAGTCCGGGGCGTTTCGATCCACCCCCGACGGTTCGCCGCACGAGCGGACCTTTACGATGGTCATCCCACCGCCGAACGTGACCGGCGCGCTGCACCTTGGCCATGCGCTGAACAACACGCTGCAGGATATCCTGATTCGCTATCACCGCATGCGCGGGTTCAACACCCTGTGGCAGCCGGGTACGGATCATGCCGGGATCGCCACACAGGCGGTTGTCGAGCGCCGTATTCGTGAGCAGGAGGGTAAGACGCGACATGAACTAGGCGCGACCGAGCAGGAGGCGCGGGAAGAGCTCGTGCGGCGCATCTGGGAATGGAAGGACGCCTACGAAGCCCGGATCATCAACCAGCTTAAGTTGATGGGCTGCTCCTGCGATTGGGAACGCACGCGGTTCACGTTGGACGAGGGTCTCGCCCGCGCGGTTCGCGAGATGTTCTTCAACCTGTTCAAGGACGGGCTGATTGTTCGCGGCAAACGGTTGGTCAACTGGGACACGCAACTGCGAACGGCCGTTTCTGATGACGAGGTCTATTACGAGACCGTTAAGGGGCACTTCTTGCACATCAGAGATCCCGTTCTCCCCGTTGAACCGAAGTCTTTGCCCGACGCGGCTGGGGTG
>CAZWWW010000033.1:0-12934 GCA_964637715.1 uncultured Phycisphaeraceae bacterium
ACACGTCGGAACCGTCCTGCTCGGAACCCTGCGTCGTGGGCACGCGGGCGAATGCGCTCTGGATCAGGTGCACCACATGCGTCCAACTCGCGATCGAAACGTCCGTGTCATCCAAACCACGGATCACTTTATCGAGCGGCGCGCCGGTGATCAGCTCCATGGCGTAGTAATAGGCGTCTCGTGATTCGCCGAAGTCGTAGATCGGAACGATGTTGGTGTGATGAAGGCGCGCCGCCGCCGTGGCTTCACGCCGAAAACGCTTTACCGCCGACGGGTTGGCACTGCCCACCATCGCGGGAAGAACCTTGAGTGCGACAATCCGGTTCAACTTCGTTTGCACGGCCCGGTAGACAATTCCCATTCCCCCCTGGCCGAGCACGCCGGTGATACGATAACCGTCAATCGAGGGGAGTGTACGTACGGCGCGTTCAACCGGGGCAGAGCTCGATCCGCTGTGCTCGTCAAACGAAATGGTTTGATCTTCGCGTGGTCGTATCACTCGTAGCGCATTCCGGGAACGTTTGGACGATTAGAGGCCCGACGAAAAAGATCGAGCAACCCAGGCGCACCGGCTTCTTACCGCGGGAATCGCTGGCTTCTAACCGGCGGGCCGCGCATTCTTCAATACGCCCTCAGACTAAAGCGATACGCGCTCTACGTTCCGCAAACAATGAGCATTATAGGTTCTCTGCTGTTGCGTATCGCCGAATCGATTTAATGCGCCGGATGAAACAGTGATTCCACCGCCGCACAACGAATAGAGCATGGTTCATCACGGGCACGACCCAACACTGAACGGATACGCGGCTCCCTGGAACGCGCCGACGTCGGCGTTGATATCCGAGAAATTGGCGTTTTGGTCTACGGTGTTGGGCGCACCGGGGGCACCGGAACCGCGCAGGTCCGTCCGGGACGCGTCCGGGGCTAGTACGCTTACCTGGAACTTCGCGACGATCGCATTGATGTCGCTGAAGTTCGGCTGACTCGCACTACCGAACGGCGCGACCACGTCGCCCCACTTGGCCGTCGAGATCGTCAGCGGTGTCGAGCAATTGTGCCCGCTGATATCACACAGGCGCACCTCGTACTCACTGTCGGGCACGATCCCCGAACCATAAAGATACACCGATCCTACCGGTATCGTTTGCGCCAGCGGAGTCGTGGCACATTGAAGCGCCGCCCCCGTCAGGTTTCCCAACGGCGGATTCGGTATGGTCTCCAGAGCACCCGCCCACCACGTTTGACCTTCGCGTCCCGGCGACAGCGGCACCGACGCAGCCGTCACCTTGATCGTTTGCAATCCCGCGGGCGGCGGGCTGACGAACTCCAAGTAGCGACTCTTCACCGAACAGACCCCGCTGCCGTCCCCCGTACAGGTTCCGCCACCGCCACATTCCGCATCGGTTATGCAGCGTACTCCGGCGTTTGAACCGCCCTCGCAGATCAAGACGCCGTTGTCGAACGTAAGCGACCACGACACCAGCTTGCCCAGGTCGGCACTCGCGTTATCCGACACGGTCAGTCGCCAGGGACCGCTCATGGATTCACCGACGAACGCGCTCAACGGCTCGATCGGCAGATAGTTCGGCGGCGAAACGGGCGTCAACGCGGCGTCGTCGACACCACAAAGATTCTCGATCGATCCGCCCCCACCCTCGTCGTCGAGCACGATATTGTAATTGTTGCTGTTACACCCAAAGGTGTTCGCAGGTACGCCGGCGCGATCCACCAGCGTGACCACCAGACCGTTATGCTCCAATGTCACAATCAGATCGCCCACCCAGGTATGTTCAATGTCCACATGAACGTTCAGATCCGACAGGGTAAACAACGCACCCACTTCGATCGAATCGATCAGGGGGGTGGATGGACCGCCGCCGTCGGGAATGTCCTTGTTCGGCGACGATTCATAGATAAGCGTGCAATCGCTCTGGCTGGCACAGGCCGTACCCAGGTTGGTCGATCCTTGATAACAGGAGTCCGAGCCCGCCTGCGGCGGATTGATCGGGGGACTTAATACAGGCAGCAGCGCTCCGCATCCGATCAGGTTCACCGGTACGCCGTTGGGCATGAGCGTGCGGTAGTAAACAATCGCGTCGTCGATCGTGACCAGCGCATTCGGTCGGAACACCAGCGTGTCGATGTAGAGCGCTTCGTCGCACGGTCCGTCGCCGACAAGGTTCGGGAAGTTGTTGACGAACGTAACGTCTGCCCCGTCATGAATCTCGAGCCGCCTGATCGAGTAGTTGGTATGCGTGCCGGTAAAGAAGCCCGTCTCGCTTTGCCCGAAGTCAACCCCGGCCACCTCGAACGTGCGCGGGTTCGTCCCCACGGTCATCATCACCGTGCCCGCATTCCAGTCGAACAGCTCCGGGGCGTCGGTTTCGTTACGGAAGTCGCCGCCGATCGTCAGTATCGCGTTTTCGGTGAGTACGGTATCAACCGCTCCTGAAAAGACCACATCCAGACCGACGTTGATTATCGAACTGTCGAACCCGTGGAGCTTGGGCGGCGGGTTGACGCCGCCGGCAATGACGCAGGGTGAGCACGAAACGGGGTCGGAACCGACCACGCTCAGATCGTTTGCCACGACCATGGACATGAACTCGCTCAGAACAACCTGGCCCCCGTTTCGACATACCGGCGCGCACCCACCGGGCTCGATGAAGGCGTTCTGTGCGAAGATCGTGGCCGACACGCCGGGGAGATAGGGGCTGGGATTCCGCTCGTACACCCCCTCCGGCCCGACGATAAAGGGATTAGGGTTTCTTCGTCCGACGAGTGCGTCCGGCTTGCCGACAGTGCGGTTGGCCGAAACGAGAAGGGTGCCATCGATGCGCAAAAAGGCCGGGTCGACGAAGCTCAGATCGCCGATGAGCGGGTCCGTGTTCGTTACCCGTAACGTCGCACCCTCTTCGACATGCAGCGACGGGATGGTGACGTCTTCGTTAAGGAACACGTTCGCCCCCGCGGGTAGGGAAACGAAAACGTCCGGGATGCCGCCCGGGCTTCCGTCGTTGTCAGGATAGAAGTCGCCCGGCACGTCCCAGTTATCGAAGCAGGTCCAGAAGTCCAGTTCGCCCGGCGTGGAACACAGCCCGGACCATACCTCGCATTCATCAAGGACGCCGTTACCGTTGCGGTCGGCCGAGGTCGGGTCGATCGCGAGTCCTCCGCCAACGCCGGCGGCTGTGAGCACAGTCTCGACGTTCGTTCCATCCAGGTTCGCGCGGAAGATCGAGTCCAATGGAAAGTCGATCCAATACATCTTGCCCTCGACAAGATCGAGGTCGAGGGCCCCCAGGGTCACAATACCGGTCGTGACCAGGTCTTCAACATTGCTGCCGTTCAGGTTTGATCGTTGGATCTTGTCAGAAACCTGATCGATCCAATACATCTTCCCCGCCGTTGTATCGAGCGCGAGATCGGTGGGTGCGGCAAGACCCGTCGTAATCAGATCCTCGATTCCGCTGCCGTTCAAATTGGCGCGGTGAATGGAGCCGTTTAGCGAATCGGCGTAGTAAACTTTGCCCGCGCCGAGATCGAGCGCGATGCCCTGGGGTCCTGCGAGGCCGCTGATGAGGGTCTCAATGTTGCTCCCGTCGAGGTTGGCGCGGCGTACTCGGCGACCCGAGGGCTGAAACTCAACCCAGTACATTTTGCCCCCGGCGGAGTCGATGTCGATTCCCTCAGGTCCTGCTAACCCGGACGTGATCAACGGTTCCAATCCGCTTCCGTCAAGATTGGCACGATAGATGCTGCTCGAAATACCGTCGGTCCAGTACATCTTTCCGCCGGGCAAATCGAGTGCGATTTGCGACGGATTACTGAATCCCGAATTAGCAAGCACGGTCACAACGCCCCCCGTGAGGGCGACGCGGGAGACCCGATCGTTCTGGTTGTCGGTCCAAAAGATTTCCCGACCACCGACGGTGGGACCTAGATCCTGACCATCGGGAATCCCGTTGCCGTTGCAGTCGGGGAAATACTCGAAGGCACCAATGTCTACGAACGGCGCACTGCCGCTTCCCGTGTCGAGCGTCTCAGGGTCGTCGATGCGGCGGGCGGTGTCGTCGAGATCGACGGGCGTCTCCTCGGCTGTGTTCATATCGCCGTCGAGGTCGGCGAAGTCGGGGTGAATCCTGTCGTTCTCGCCAGCGTCGATAGCCGGGGAGCCGAACAGAAGACGGAAGTCGTCGTCGCCGTCGCCGGGAACGCCGTTGGGTCCGTCCGGGTCGACGAAGAGCGGATCGACGCCGAGATTCCCCCCGGCTGCCCCGGTGAATCCCTGCACGATGGAATGGCCGAACGAGACCCCCGCGCCACCAATCTGGGCGGAGAAATCCGTTGGACCCGAGTCGCGGTTCCGCCAAAGGATGCTGTTGCGAAGTACGGGTACTGGTCCTGCGGCGTCTTTGAACACGCCGCCGGTCTGACCGCCGGCGACGTTGGCGAACAGCGTGCAGTTGTACATCAACGGAGCCGCGGTGGCATCGGCCCAAAGGGCTCCGCCGTCGCCGCCGGCCGCATTGTCGCTGAACAGACAGTTTTGTATACGGGGGCTGCTGGCAGAGGCATAGACGGCCCCACCGTCGCCGGTGGCTGTGTTGAGCCTGAACTTCGTGTTGGCCACATCTACCGTGGCGCTGGAGAGAAAGATCCCTGCACCGCTGTCCGCGCTGTTGCCGGACACGGATGCGTGGGACAGCAAGAGCGAAGCGCCGGTGATATACACACCGCCGCCCACGGCGGCACTGTTGGAGTTGATAAACGCAGGGAACACGTCGAAAGACGAGCCCCTAATGACCGGAGCGCTGCCGACCGTGATGAACAAGCCTCCTCCGTTACTGTTGGCGAAATTGTTGAAAAAACTCGGTCTGTCGAGCACCGGATTGCTGCCATTAAAACAGACCATGCCTCCGCCGCCGCCTATCGATACGTTGTTGGACACATCGAGGCGGGTAAGTGTGGGGCTGGACGCGTTGAGGTATACGCCGCCACCCGCGCCGCCGATGTTCTCGTCAATGATACAACTGAGCAACAAAGGTGCGCCGCCGGCCCGGACGTACACGGCCCCGCCGAATCCGTCAGCTTCGTTACCCTGAAACGCACAGTCCACGAGGGTCGGACTGCCGCCGTTGATAAAGATGCCCGCACCGTTGTCGTTGTCACCACCGCCGTTGGCCCGCCCGCCGTGAAGGTAAAGTCCGTCTAGACGGGCCGTGCTGTCAACCGCACTACCATCGACGACGTGGTAGGTATTGTCCGACGTGTTTACGAAGTAAGTCGTGAACGGCGGTGAGTCGTCGCCGTTGATGTCGCCTGTTAAAATGGTTACCACGGTAAGCGGATTCGATGCTCGCTGTGATAGCATGGTTTCCGTACCGGCAAACCCGCCGTAGATTTCCGTGTTGTTCACGAGTACCAGTGGGTCACCGCGCGAGGCCACACCGGTGACTACGTAGGTTCCTTCGGCGACCCATATCTGCACCGCTCCGCCGCCGACGGCTGGATCCTGCACGCCCTCGTAGATATCGTTGTACGCGTTGGCCCAGCTTGTACCGTTGTTGGCTCCGGCTGCGTCCTTGTCGACGAAGATGATGGTCACCGGTCCCGCAATGGACCGGCGCGGCGCCAGGGAACCGTCGGGCGCGGCAACCTCCCGAACATCTGTTTCAAACTCCCCTAATAAGAGACCAGGCATGGCAACGACAAGAACGAAGCAACACCACGCAGTTTGGACCGCCCTGAACATGCCGTCTCCTTCGCTCAAAAGAAAACCGTTGCATCCGCACCCGTACAAACACGCGGGACGCTATATGTCAGCAAGAGTAACAGAAACACATACGTAATTCCAGTGCTCACCGATAGATTTCTTCCATACCGGTTGATCGAAGAACGCGTGTCTAATTCATGCTGCATCATTGTCCTACTCGTGAAATCGACGGAAGAAGCTCGCTGTGATGCACCGGCGACGCTTGAACAGTTGGTTGGACGCTGTTTGGGTCTGCAGAAGCTCAACGCGAAACGCCGTTGGTCTGCAACAAGCTCCGATGACCGGAGCAATGCGTATCGCCTGCGAAGACGTGCGGTTCACCTAAAACCCAACCGGGTCTCACCTCGCCAAAGGATTACTGAAGAATTGTTTGGGATTCTGGAGTCAACGTGGTAGACTGGAGTCGCCGTTCGGAAAGTCGAAGCGTACATCGCGTTGATCAAGCCCGGATCAGTAGTGCCCAACGAGGAGCTGGTTCCAGTATTCCGAAGGAGAAAAGATGAGCACGTCCCGTTTGGTCCGATGTCTTCGAACCGTAACCGCCGCGGTGATGATTCAGGTTTTTGGCCTATCGGCGTTCGGCGCCGCGCCAGCCGTACAGCAGGCTACCGGTCTGTTCGTCCCATCGGCGAGTCACGCGCGTCTGAATGACTCGCTCCCTTCAACGATCGTTCGCCGTCGACCTGTGACAGTTTGGTTCGACCAAACGGTGAAACCGGAAGGCGTGCCGCTTCGACTGGACTTCAACCTGTTCGAGGGCGTTCGCCTGGTTGGTGAAGTTGATGCTATTCAACGTGATAATCCAAAGCGCCGGGTGCTGACGGGGCGACTGACCGGTCTTCATGACGGAGCGTTCACCATCGTCATTCAAGACGGTGTGATGATCGGCGACATCCGGGCTCGAAACGTTGGTAGTTTTCAGATTCGCTTTCTGGGTGATGGCGTCCATGAAATACGCGAAATTGACGAGTCCAAGTTTCCGCCGTGCGCCACCGATGCGAACGACCTCGGCGCCCTCCCCCCGGCGGGTGCTGTTCAGGAAGTTTCGGGCGGGCTTTGTGACGACGATGGATCCATGATCGATCTTATGGTGGTGTACACGGCCGAGGCGCGGCAGGCGCAGGGCGGCACCACGGCGATGGAGGCACTGATCGCCCTGGCCGAGTCTTCGACGAATCAGGCCTACGCCGCCAGCGCCATCACAACGACGAGCGTGCGCGTCGTCTTAACGCACGAAACGGATTATGAAGAGTCGGGCAGCTCGTCCACGGATCGACTCAGAATCTCACAGCCAAACGATGGGTTTATGGATGAGGTTCCGGGTTTGCGAGATATTGTATCCGCGGATGTGGTGATCTTACTTGTCAATAATTTCGAGGTATGCGGGCGGGCCTTCTTTTCCATTAGCGCAGGCAACGTACCCCACGAAGAGCTCGGGTTTAACGTGGTTCAGGCGTCCTGCGCGGTGGGCAATCGCTCGTTTGCCCACGAGCTGGCGCACAATCAGGGCTGTCGCCACAATCGGGAGGCCGATCCTTCCAACGGCGGTGCGTTTCTTTACTCGCACGGCTACTATGACCCCAGCAACGCCTTTCGAACAATTATGGGCGTGTTCAGTTCAACGGTTCCACGCATCGGCTTCTTCTCCAACCCTGACGTCCTGTACCAAGGACTGCCGACCGGGGCCCCGATCAATCAGAGCAATTCCGCCGACAACGCATTGACGATTATCAATACTGCGTTCAACGTCGCTAATTTCAGGCGTACACGCGACTGCAACAACAACGGTGTTTGTGACGACGTGGAAATCGCCTCCGGTACGCTGGCGGACTGCAATGGCAATGGTCTGCCGGATATCTGCGAAGACGATTGCAACGCTAACGGGTTCGCCGACGAGTGCGACGTCGCCAACGGAACAAGTCCCGATTGCAACGGCAACGGGATTCCCGATGAATGCGATCCGGAGTGCAACGGAAACGGCATCCCGGATGTCTGTGATATCGAGCAGGGTACGAGCCCGGATTGCAATGGGAACGGGATTCCCGACGAGTGTGAAGCTGAATGCAATGGGAACGGTATTCCAGACGACTGTGACATAGCGCAGGGTACAAGTCAGGATTGTACGGGAAATGGGATTCCCGACGAGTGCGAGCCGGATTGCAACACGAACGGCGTGGCGGACAGTTGCGACATCACCGATTTGACGAGTGCGGATGTGAATGGCAACGGGCGCCCGGACGAGTGCGAGCCGCCCATCCTCTTCGTCAACGCGAATGCGACTGGTGCGAATACCGGATTGAGCTGGAACGATGCCTTCGTGAGTCTCTCGGATGCACTGGCGGTCGCCGGAGAGTCGGCAGGCCTTGTAGACGAAATCTGGATCGCCGCCGGAACCTACAAGCCCGCGGGTCCCGGAGGGGATCGAGAACTCACCTTCAATCTTGTCGACGCGGTTGGTCTATATGGTGGATTCGCCGGTACGGAAACAATCCGTGCTCAGCGAGACCCGGCCTTGAACGAAACCATCTTGAGCGGCGATTTGAACGCCAACGACGGCCCCGATTTCACAAACTACGAAGATAACAGCTACCACATCGTGTCCGCGACGAACGTGGGCCCTGCAACCGTTCTGGACGGATTGACACTGACGGCTGGCTCCGCTGACGGACCTTTTCCGCATAACTCCGGTGGGGGTGTGGTGATTGACACCGCGAGCCCCACCATCGTTAATTGTCTGTTCACCCTGAACAACGCGTTCACGGCGGGTCCGGGCGTGAACCTGGTCCACGCCGGCCAACCGCGCATCGACCGATGTACGTTCCTGAATAACAAAGCGGCGGTCGAGGGCGGGGCGATCGGCATCTTTTTCGAAGGGGCCGATCCGCTCATTACGAGTTGCGTCTTTCGTGGAAACACGGCCAACTTCGGCGGCGTATTCTTCTTTAGCCTAGATACCCGACCCACTGTCATGAACTGCACGATCATCGAGAATACCGGGAACATTGATGGGATTATCCACGTCGTTGGCGCAAGTCAGACGACGATCAACGGTTGCATCATTCGCAACAACAGCGGCGTAAACATTTTTATGAGAAGCGACAATACGCTCGTCACCGTTTCATACAGCAATGTGGAGGGCGGCGCCGCCGGCGTAACTACACAGGATACCGCAACACTCATCTGGAAGAACAACAATATCGACGCGGACCCGCTCTTTGACGTCGACGGCCTGCACCTTCTCGACGGATCACCTTGCATTGGAAAAGGGGATCCGTCGGCTGATGCGTCCGGGTTCGATATTGATGCAGAACCGCGCGTGCAGCTTTGTCGCGTCGACATGGGCGCGGATGAGTCCCCGTTTTCCGTTGGAGATTGCAACAGCAATGGGCAGCCCGATGCGTGCGACGTTCAGAGCGGGGCTAGCCCCGATGCCAACCTCAACGGCGTCCCCGACGAATGTGATCCGCGTGAGACGATCTATGTGAACGCGAGCACGTGCGTCGATCCGGGCAGTGGTACGGTTGCTGATCCTTTTTGCCGTATCCAATCCGCGCTCGACGCAGCGAGCGACGGAAGCAGCGCGGTCGTCGAGATCATCGTCGCTGACGGTACGTATACGGGTCCCAGTAACTTTGACCTGGATTTCGGCGGAAAGGTATTGACCCTGCGCAGCGAGAATGGACCGGTCAACTGCATCGTCGACGCCGGCGGCGTCGGTCGAGGGTTTTATTTCCACAACGCCGAGGGACTCGCCAGCGTGCTCGACGGATTCACCATCCGAGGCGGCGTGGCCGACGTGGGCGGCGGCATCTATTTTCAAGGCGCGGCCCCGCTCATCAAAAACTGCATCATCACAAACAACCAAGCTGCGAACGGCGGCGGCATCCGCATCGATCAGGGCGCTAACCCCACGATCCGGAACTGCGTAATCGCCAACAATGATGCCGATAACGGGGGCGGTTTGTCCTGTGATGTGAGTTCGGCGACAGTCGAAGACTGCACCTTCAACGCGAATCACGCGACCGGCGCCGCGTCGGGGCAAGGAGGCGGTGCCTGGTTGAACAACTGCGACGCCACGCTCACCTCCTGTACGTTCGACGGCAATACGGCGTTGGCGGGCGTTGGCGGATTGGGGAGCGGAGGTGGAATCTACATACAGGCCGCGGGCCCGCTCATTCAGGGCTGCACCTTTACGAGCAACCAAGCCGGTGCTGCGGGGGGTGGCGGTAGCGGTAGCGGTGGCGGCATTCGGTTTGAGCAGTTCGCGGCGCCCACGATCCGTGATTGCGTGCTCAGCAACAACGAAGCCGATAACGGGGGCGGTTTGTCCTGCAATGGCAGCGCGGGGTCGATCGAAAACGGCACCTTCAACGCGAACCGCGCCACGGGCGCCGGGTCCGCGAACGGCGGTGGAGCCAATTTGGACGGCTGTACGACCACACTGGTTGATTGCACCTTCGAGGCGAACACGGCCCTCATCGCCACCGTCAGCGGAACAAGTCGCGCCGCAGGAGCGTATGTACGATCCGGATCGCCCCAATTTGTGAGGTGCCGTTTCACCAATAACGTCACCGGCGACCTGGGCAATAGCGCCGCCGTGGACGACAGGCTGGGCGGCGGTCTTTTCATGCAAACCACAAGCGCCACACTTCAAGATACAACCATTTCGGGAAACTCAGCGCGATCCGGCGGAGGCGTATATATCGCATCCGCATTTCCGGTATTCGAGCGATGTGTCATTGAAGGGAACACGGTAATACATCCCGGCTTCGTTACCAACGGCGGCGGCGTTTATACCATCAACGGTGCGCCCGAGTTCCGGGACTGTACCCTGCGTAACAATGTCGCGAACATAGGACACGGAGGCGGAGTCTATAACGTTAACGGCGACATAACGCTCACTCAATGTCTACTTGTGGGTAACCGTTCAACAAGAGCTGATGCGCTCGGCGGGTGGGGCGGTGGTCTGTACAGCCTGGCCAATGGGGTAGCTAATGTGGTAAGCGTTATTGGCTGCGACGTCTATGGGAATTCCGCTGACTCGAACGGCGGTGGTGTTTATATGCAGTCCAGCGCCACCGAGAACGCTCTGACGCTGGCGAATTCGATCCTGTGGGGGAATATCAGCGTCGATGATGTGGAGACAAACCAATTGCGCTTGGATTGCACGATATGCGCCAACTCTATTAACTATAATGCCATTGAGGGTTTGACGGGCGCTCTCGGCGGCGTGGGGAACGTCGGCGGCGACCCCGGTTTCGTCGATCCCGACGGAGCGGACAACATAATCGGCACGGCCGACGACGACTTCAGGATCAACGGCGGATCGCCGGTGATTGATGCGGGCGACAACACGGTCGTTCCTGTTTTCGTGACGGCGGACATCGGCGGCAATCCGCGGTTCGTCAATGACCCAAGCGTGCCGGACACTGGAAACGGCACAGCGCCGATCATTGATATGGGCGTCTACGAGGGCGGCGTGGATTGCAACGGCAACGGCGTGTCCGACCCGGAGGACATAGCCAATGGCACGAGTCAGGACTGTAGCGGGAACGGGTTCCCTGACGAATGTGAGCCGGACTGCAACGGAAACGCTTTAGCCGATAGTTGTGACATCTTGAACGGAACCAGTCTTGACTGTAACACCAACGACATTCCTGACGAATGCGATTTGCTGAATGGAACAAGCGGGGACTGCAACAGCAACACCATCCCCGACGATTGTGAGCCGGACGCGGACAACGATGGTGTGATCAACGACTGTGATGGGTGCGTCATTGATCCCAACAAGATTGATCCGGGCGTATGCGGTTGCGGCGTTGCCGATACGGACAGTGACGGCGACACCGTGCCGAACTGTGTGGACATTTGCCCGGGCTTCGACGATCTTGTGGACTCCGATCACGATGGCGTGCCGAACGGGTGTGATCTGTGCCCGGGTTTTGACGATACGCAGGATGCCGACGGCGATTCGATTCCCGACGGCTGTGACGCCTGTCCGGGCTTCGACGATCTTGCTGACGCGGACGGTGACGGTGTGGCCGATGGTTGTGATCTCTGCCCCGGGTTTGACGATACGTTGGACTGCAATCTGAATGCGGTGGCTGACGGTTGTGATATTCGAGACGCAACCAGTCTTGATGTTGATAACAACGGCATACCCGACGAATGTGATCCGCCCACCGTGACCGTCTCCGGGTCGCGCTACATTACATGGACCCCGCTACCGGGTCCCGATCCGATTGCGCTTCGTATCGTGACGAGTTCGATCCCTTGTGCGGTTTCCTACGTGGATATGGAAAGTGACCCCGTCCTGTTGTCGCTGGGTATTGGACGACTGGTTGACACGCCGGTCTTTCACACCGCCGACGAATGGGGCACGGTCCATATCAGGGACGAGGCCATCGTTCCCGGCGCCTCGTATTCATTTGTATCAGAGACCGATCGAGGAGGATCCATTGTTCAATCCTCAATGGCGACGATCGGAACAATGGCACGGGGAGACACCAACGGTGACGGGGAAGCCAATTTCGTCGACATCTCTAATGTGGTGCTCGGATTCCAGAGCCAGCTACAACCGGGTCTGGCGCTGCCTGCGGTTGACCTGCGGCCTTGCCTGACCGACGGAAAAATCGACTTCACCGACATTACCGCCGATGTGGATGCGTTCCAGACGAGACCCGATCTTTGCGGAACGCCGTGTCCGTAGCCACCGGTCGACATGAGTACGCTCTGTTTGGAGGTGCCTGGTATAATCCCTATTGCAGATGGCTGAAGGTTTACGACGGAACAACAACAGAACGTCATCGCGGACAAGATTCCTGCTCCCTCGATATCGAATGAAAACGGGAACGGCGGATATGGATATGGACGTGGCTGTGGGTGTGCGCGCTGATTCAAAGATAGATGGGTTGGTCGAAGCGCATTCCCGCCCCAATGGTCGCCTCTCGCCCGGACACGACAGGGAGTGTGCGAACCACGGTGGCGAACACCGTTTCATCCGCGCACGCGGTACCGGCGGATCCCTCTTGCGTCGAGGAAAGAACCAGTTCGCACCGCTGCCCCACGCACACGCCGGCGTCAGCGGGCGTACAAAGAAACAGACCGCCCTCGCTGATGTCCTCGATGGCACAGGCGACCCCGCCGGCACTACCCAGA
>CAZWWW010000034.1:0-12929 GCA_964637715.1 uncultured Phycisphaeraceae bacterium
TCACTGCATGTGCTTGACAACACCAGATGAGTTTCGTGGGGTGGGGTTGCCTCGAAAAACGCCCGCAAATCCTTTATTTTTAGGGCATCTCGTTGACTGCGCCCGGCTGTGTCTACCAGGATAACGTCACAGTCGCCCATCGAGGTAACCACGTCGCACATCTGCCCGGGGCACGACGCCACTTCGAGCGGCACATTGATAATCTGTGCATAAGTACGGAGCTGTTCGACGGCCGCGATGCGGTACGTGTCAATCGTCACCAGCCCGACCCGCCGCTTTTCACGCAGGGAAAGATTTGCCGCCAGCTTCGCTATCGTCGTTGTTTTGCCCACACCGGTCGGACCAACGAGCGCAATAAGGGTGGGCCCGTCCCCACGGCGAAGTGAAATGGCCCCGGACGTGGGCACTCTCGCACGAAGCGCATCCGCCAGCGCGGCGCGTACCGCCTCCGGGTCACGCAACTGTTGATCGTTCAACGTGCTCCGAACTGCGGAAACCAATTCGTCCGCAATTTCCTCGGCCACGGCGTTTTCAATCAAAGCGGCATGCGTTTCATACAACTCGTCAGGAAGATGTGAGGATTGCCCCCGACGTGTCTCGCGCATCAACGTCGACACCATGGACTTCAAAGCGCTTACTTCCGTAAGAAGCGTGTCTGCGGGGCCTGCCGTGCTGGTTCTTGTAGAAGGCGACATCAACTTAGCAGCTCCATCTGCCGGTATCGCTCGTTTAGGCTGGACGCATAGTGTACCAGATCGCAACGGTGCAGGCAAGTCCGCCACATCGCGGGCGGCCGTAATCTCGACATAAGGTGTTGCCCCTATACCGAACAATCCACCCCGGGTATGCGTGCGCGTGCTGAGAATGACAGCGTGTCTTCCATACTGGCGTTTGACGCTTGCCAGCGCCTCGGCCATGCTTCGTCCCTGAAACGTTTTAATTCTCATCCGTTAGAACCACCATTCCGTGGGCCTCGATTTCGAAGCCGCGAACCACTTCGTTGTAGGACAGAACCGCAACATTCGGCAACTGTGCCACGATAAGCTTCCGCACCCAGGGTCTGATCTGCGGCGGCGTAAGCACAACGGACGCGCCCCCCTTCACAACTGACGCATTGCGTTCGATCTGCGATCGTATCGCCTGCACGATCTTCGTTTGCACTTGTGGTGCCAGCGCCAATGACGTACCGTGCTCGCCGCGCTCGATGTGCTTACTGATTAGCTGCTCAAGCGCGGGATCCAGTGTGATGCAATGGATACGCCCGTCTTCGCCTTTGACTGTATGACACAACGTGCGACCCAGCGCATGTCGGGCGTATTCCGTCAGTATGTCCGTATCCTTGGTTCTCGGCGCCACGTCGCTGATAGCCTCCAGGATCGATTCCAGATCGCGAATCGGCACACGCTCAAGCAGGAGCGCCTGCAACACGCGCTGAATCTCTCCGGGCTTGAGAACGTCCGGTACGACCTCTTCAACAAGTTTCGGCGAATGTTCTTTCAACGTATCCAACAAACGGTTCACCTCTTGCCGCGTCAGCATTTCCTCCGCGTGACGTTTTATCATCTCCGTCAGATAGGTACTCACCACGCTCGTCGGCTCGACGACAGTGTAGTTGCGATGCTCCGCCTCATGACGCTGTCCGGGCTCAATCCACAACGCCGCGAGACCAAAGGCAGGCTCCGACGTCTCGATGCCATTGATCTTCTCAGTGACCGCGCCGGAGTCGATCGCCAAGAGGTGCCCCACCATCACTTCGCCGCGCCCGATCTCCAACCCCTTTATCTTCACACTAAACTCGTTCGGCTCAAGCCGAATGTCATCGCGAATACGAATCGGTGGTACGACAATCCCCAGTTCTTCCGCAATATGCCGGCGCAAATTGGTAATCCGGTCGAGTAGATCCCCCCCTTGCTTGCGATCCACAAGCTTGATCATTCCGTATCCTACATTCAGTTCCATGGGGTCGGGATGCAGGTGTTTCTCCACGCGCTCCGGTCCGGCCGGTTTCACTTTCGCCGCCGCCGCGCTGGCGACCGCTAGACGTTCCCGCTTACTTACGATCTGCGCCATCATCGCCGCCGATCCCGCCAGCAGAATGAGCGGGGGTTTCGGAAGCGGCGTTAGGGCAAGCATGCCCAGAAACCCAGCCACAAGCGCCAAGGCCACCGGTTGCCCCGTCAATTGTCCGATCAACTCTTCCCCAAGATTCCGCTTCTCTGCCGAGCGCGTCACAATCATCGCCGCGGATATGGAAACAATAAAAGCCGGTATCTGTGAGACAAGCCCATCCCCGATCGTAAGTATCGTAAAACGCCGCAGTGTTGTCGGAAGATCCAACCCTTCGTCCACCAGACCGACGAAGATACCTCCCAATATATTGATAAAGGTAATCACAACCCCGGCGATCGCATCGCCCCGGACGAACTTGCTGGCACCGTCCATCGCCCCGTAGAAGTCCGCTTCTCGTGTGATCTCACTGCGACGCTGTTTCGCCTCTTCGTCTGTAATCGAACCTGCATTCAAATCCGCATCAACAGCCATCTGTTTGCCGGGCATGCCGTCGAGGGTAAACCGCGCCGCCACTTCCGCAATTCGTGTCGCGCCTTTTGTGATGACCACGAACTGAATGACGACAATGATAATGAAGATGACCACGGCAACAGCCAGTGATCCCCGCGCCACGAAATCACCAAATGCCTGAATCACCCCACCAGCCGCGCCGTCCGTAAGGATGAGTCGCGTTGTGGCTGTATTCAAGACGAGTCGAAAGAGCGTCATACCCAACAGCAGCGAGGGGAACGAAGAAAACTCGAGCGGCCCCTTCACGTACATGACCGTCACCATCACCACGCTCGCCAGCGTAATGTTGACCAGCAAGAGCAAATCCATCAACGACGTGGGAAGGGGAATCAGAATCACGAGAATAAGCGCAAGCGTGAATATCGGAAGCAACAGCGCCCGGTGCTTGGCGAGATTGCTCAGCTTACGAACCGACGATAGATCAAGCTTAGCCATACGCTATGGTCATGCAGGAGCCAGCTTCGCATCAGTGCGCGCCGGGGCTTTTCCGCTCAATTCATAAATATAGGCGAGTATTTCCGCAATAGCTCGATAAAACCGCTCGGGTATATACTGTCCTACCTCAACGGACTCATACAACGAACGCGCAAGAGGACGCCGTTCAACAATCGGTATACCACACTGCTTGGCAATCTCTCGAATGCGCAACGCAAGGTAATCCGCGCCCTTGGCCACCACCTGAGGCGCGATCATCGAATCCGCATCATACCGAATCGCAATGGCAACATGTGTAGGGTTCGTAACCACGACATCCGCAGTAGGAACGTCGTTCCTAAGCCGCCCCATAGCCATTTGAAGCTGCGCCTGACGTCGCCGGCGCTTGATCTGAGGATCGCCCTCCATACTTCGTAGCTCGTCCTTGACTTCCTCCTTGGTCATCCGCATGTCGCGCTCATGCCGATATTTCTGCCAGGCAAAATCGAGTAACGCCAGGATCACAAGTACCACGGCCAGACGAATACCCAGATCGAATACCAGCGACGTGCCCAAGGAGAAACCGTCGTAAAAGCTTACTGCAAAGGCGTGAATCACGGCGCTCGATCGAGAGCGCATCGTCAGGTAGGCCACGAATCCTACCAGAAGCAGCTTGAAGACGTTAATGACCGCCGTCATTACGGATCGTATCGAAAACAAGCGCGCGATGCCGCTTAGTGGATTGATCTTTGACAAGCTCGGAATAAGCGGTTGCAGCGTAACCAGATTACCCACTTGCGCATAAAGTGAAATGACAACCGCTATGAAAATGGTGATGACAATAGGTGCCACGCGCTTGATCGCCTCCTCGACAATCAAGAAGGAAAACGTCACCACTTCTCCCAGCGCCGTGGGTGCTTCCGGCGAGAGGGCGCTTGTCGTAAAGGCAAGCAAACCTTCCCACATCCACGGTCCGATCGCCTTGAGCGCCAGCATTCCGGCTAACAGCAAGACCGCCGCCGACAAATCCTGGCTGCGCGCAACCTGACCCTTATCCCGTGACTCCTGACGACGCCGCGGGGTGGCCGGTTCTGTACGTTCGTCGAGATTCGCCGCCATTAGACTCCGGGCCCCATGCCGTTGATCGCGAATGCCTCGCGCACCGTATTCAACGCATCAATAACTGCGTTCGCAAAAAGGTGTTCGCAAGCCGCCAGCGCCACACCCGCCGTTCCCATAGCGACCATCGCGCGCACACTGAACCCGACAGTCAAAATGTTCATCTGCGGCATCGTTCGCGACAAGAACCCCATGGCCACGCCAATGAGGAAGAGAGCGATTAGGACCGGCGCGGCGATGCGCACCCCCAACATGAAGGAGGCTGTAAGCATTTCGATCAACAGCAGCAGACTTGACTCGCCCGGTTCAAATCCAAGGACGGGAATAACACGGTACGTATCAAGAAGTGCCGCGATTGTCGCCCGGTGTCCGCCGAGCAGCAAAAACACAGTCATCAGCGAGATCGAATAGATTTGTCCTACAATTGAGGATCGCTTGTCCTGCGTGGGGTCCACGATCTCACCCAGTACAATACCCGCCTGTTGCCCCACCAGCAATCCTCCTAAATCCGCTGCGATCACAAATGCGGACAGCGCCAACCCGATCACTGCGCCAATCATCAATTCACGGACGCCGCCCACGATCGCCTGCGCCAGCGTCAACGACGTCGGCACTGAAGCAGCCACCAGCGGAAATATCACGAATGAAATGATCATCACCATAGCCGCGCGAAGTCGTAACGGGATAATGCGGCTTGCGAATACCGGTGCTGTTAAGAACAGACCGGAAACGCGAAACACCACCAGTGCGAACACCGGCAGCGCCAACAGTATCTTGGACAATTCCCAGGGCACGAACTACTCCGCCACGGACCTTGTAGGGAGCATTGTCTCGGAACGGGCGCAGGCAGCCGGTATCTCTACCACGGCATCGTTCCCAGCATCTCCTTTGCATAGTCCACCATTTGCTGAGCGATCCAGGGGATGAAGATAGCCGCCGCCACCACCATCGCCGCGATCTTCGGCACAAAGGTAAGCGTCTGTTCCTGCAGTTGGGTCACCGCCTGGAACAAGGAAATCCCCAAACCGACCATCAATCCAATCATAAGAATCGGCGCGGAGGTCATTAAGGCCATCCAAAAAGCGTGCCGACCCAGCTCCAGTGCCTGCGTCAAATCCATGCGCCTGCCCCTCTTCAAGACGTCTGTTACGCACACTTCACAAACGAGCCACCCAGCGGATTCGAGCGATCACGCCTGCAATAGTGTAACTGCAAACCATTCTCCGGCGTCGTTCACCAACGGAACATTTACACAAAACTGTACAACAGCGTTTCCACAACTAAATGCCATCCGTCAGCCAGGACAAACAACAGCAGCTTGAACGGCAACGATATCAAGACCGGTGGCAGCATCATCATGCCCATTGACAGAAGGATCGTCGCGATCACCATATCGATCACCAGAAACGGAAGGTACACGCGAAATCCCATAATGAAGGCCGTTTTCAGTTCACTCAGCATGAACGCAGGGATCATCACCGACAAGGGGACGGAATCAACATCGATTCGCTCATCGGGCGGTATCTCACGATCCTGCGTGTATTCCAAAAACAAATAAATGTCTTCCGCATTGTCACCTTGCTTGATCTGGCGATACATGAACTCCTTCATATAGTTGCCGGCGACGTCAAACGCTTCGCGCTGGTCCATTCTGCTTTCGAAATACGGCTCCGCCGCGTTGGCATAGAGCTTATGCCAGGTAGGTGTCATTACGACGACGGTAACAAACAATGACAGGCCCAGGAGTACCTGACTGGGTGGAAGCTGTTGGGTGCCCACCGCCTGGCGCAGCAAGGTAAGCACGATAATGACGCGGGGGAACGCCGTCGTCATGATTAGGACGGACGGCACGAGTGTCAGTACCGTCAGGAGAACCAGTATTTGCAGGCTTGCACTGACGCCCTTCGGATCAGACGCCGAGGGGAGTACGCCGCGAATATCAGGAATCCCCAGGGAGTTATCAAAGGAAGATGAAGCCGCTCCTGTTGAAGGTGAAGAATCCTGCGCTAGAACCCGATCACCGCCATGAAAAGGAGCCGCCAGCGCGAGAAGCAGCCCGAGCCGCATAGCGGCGCGGCGCAGTGGTGAGGCAGCGGTCGCCGCCTGCCCGCCCGTCACAGATTGTTCCCTGTCGCCCATCGCCATCGAGCCTCCATGCTCGACGTTCAGTCACGCGCGCCGCCGCCATCGCGCGGCGCACGGCAAACCTACCCGGCTCGTAACGACCGAAGTTTCGACCGCAGGCCCACCAACCCGGTTGCCTCTTTCGCTCCATCCCCGGTAGCACCTCCAAGGTGTCCCGAGCGCTCAACCAGGGTGGATTGCCGTTCCTTCCGGTGATCGCTCACTTCGTGGAGGAAAAGCTCTTCGAAGTCACGGCCACCACGCGGGGCCTTGCCTACCTGCGCCGTCAATTCCGCCACCTCTTGGGGGTCCGTCATCTCACATACAGGGCTCACATGATCGCCGGCCATCCCCACCAGCACATAGCGCCGACCGACGCGAACCAGCGCCAGACTGTGCTTGGGAGAAAGGCCGGTCCGCGCGACCACCTTCAGCGCGTCGTGATCCACCGGCCGAAACCCCGGCACATAGCGGCGCAGGAGATAAACCGCCACGCCCAATAGAAGCAGGACAACCGCCAGCGCTCCGAGGCTCTTAACGTCCAGTACGTTCGTTGTCGGAACGTCAGCCCGCGCGTTCGATTCGCGCGGGTCGTCAGCGCGTCTCGGAACCAACAGCATCGCACTGCGGTGTGTGCGAGAAACCGTTGTCACTTCCGCGTCGTCTCGTCCTGGCTCAGTCGTGGTAGTACGCGAATCCACAGGATTCGGATTCGCGTTCGGTGTGGGGTCGTCCAGCGCGAGGCTTTGGTTCGTCGCTGACGAGACGTCCGATGCCCTCCCGGCGTGCAGCGGTTCCTCGGCGCGCGAGATCGCCGGTTGCAGCCACAAAGCGAGGCCGCAACAAAGCGGTATAAACGCCGCACGCATCCATGCGCAATGAAACCGGAAGTGCATCCGTGCTCTTCCCAAAAAACCAAACGATCAAACGCGGCAACGAAATCTCGATCGTGTCACCGGATTCGCGGGACACCGGAGACTTCACTCCGCCGGTCGCCCTTACGTGATAACGCGGTGCGGATCGCGCGACAACACATCACTGATACGCACACAAAAGTTATCGTTCAACACCAACACCTCACCTCGCGCCACCAAGCGATCGTTCACGAACACGTCCACCGGATCGCCTGCGAGCTTGTCAAGCTCCACGACGCTGCCTGAATCGAGATTGAGCACCTCTTCAACGAGCATGCGCGTCTGTCCGAGCTGAATGCGCACGTTAAGGTCGACATCGTTCAACATGGTCACGCGATGCTGGGCACTGGCTGCGGCTTCATCGGAAAACTCGTTAAGCTCCAGGGCCGCAGTATTCAGCGGAGCAGCGGCAGGTGCTTGTGGCGCAGTCGCGGCTTGAGCTTCCTTCTCGGCGCGTTCTTCATCGATGGCGGCCTGCATCGCCGCGGCGGCCTCATCGAACGGACGACCCAGTGTATCCACACGAGTATCTGGCGCAGCCGGCGCTTCGGTCTCGGGTGTTGCGCTTTCACTTTCACCATCACCGGCGCTGGCGCCGGCGGCATCGCCAGCAATTCCACCATCGCCGGCTGCGTTGATGAGTGCATCTATATCGTTTTGATCGAAATCGGTAGAATCCGGCGGCGCAGCGGAGATAGGCACTTCGTCGTTCGGGGCCACCGCATCACTCGGTTGATCGCTTGCCTCGTTTTGCGTCAGCAGGGCGTCAATATCATCCTGGCTGAACCCGCCCGCGCCGAACGCGTCAGCCGAATCGTTTGGTTGTTCAGGTTGATCTGCCACGGCACTCGCCCATCCACGATCACGTCGTCGCCGCGCGACCGACGCGCAACGTATGCGTTATATCGGTGGAAAGTGCGCCCGGCCGACAATCAAAGACCGGGACCGGATTGGAGCAACTGAGGGATCAAGACCTGCTGGATGAGTTGGTCGTCGCCGAACACCCGACCGAACTCGTGTCGGAGCCGCCGCCGGATCGATTCCAGACCGGGTTCGTTCAGTTCCGCGGGATCAGCGGCGCGTATCACTACGTTGACGGCGTCATCAATCCGCGCCTGCCTCGCGCGCACCATATCTTCGATTGCCGCCTGGTTTTTCGGGTCTACCAGACCTGATACGCGGATTTGGAACGTCAAGAACTTGCCGGACATCTTGTTGCTGGGCCGACATTCCGCTAGATCGATCTCGACCAGATTCCCTTCACCGCCCGTGGCGTCGCCATGGGCTTCGTCGCCCCCGACCCCGTCACCGGCGAGCGCAGAAACCGGTGTCGGGCTCAGCGCCTTGGCCAGCAGAAACACGGCAACCCCTTCTCCCAGCATCATCGCCGCGATTATGATTATGGGCGCGAGACGCCCGCGACGCTTCGGTTCAGCGGCGGCATTTTCTGCGCTATTTTTTTCCGGCATGCTCAGGTTCCGCAAGCTCGCTTGACAGCGGCGCACCCGCAAAGTCGTCCATCAGTTCATCCGTGATGATAATCTCGACGCGCCGATTCAGGGCACGACGGTCCTCTGTGTAGGCTTGTCGGACGAGCGGTTCCGTGTCTCCACACGCAATCAACAACAATCGCGCGGTGCGCACGCCCGCCCGCTGTAACTCATCCGCGACCGCCGCCGCTCGGGCATAGGAAAGGTCACGGGCATCCCGATAAAAAGAATCCTCAGGCAGCGGCTCGTGGGTTGTGTGCCCCCGAACGAGTATCTTCGTGTTGTACCCGCGGATCTTTTCGGCGGTCTGGATAACAAGTTCGCGGGCCTCCGGTTTAAGCGTCGCACTGAATCGCTCAAACGTGACGCGACCTCCGATAACCACCTCCAGCCCGTCACGAATGTTCGTCACGCGAAACTTGCGCCCGTGAATGCCCTCCTCGTCGGCGTCGCCCTTTTCTTCCGTCACCACGGGCACTTCCAGCTCGAGCAATTGGGTGATGAGTGTATTGGTGGATTCGCTCTGGACGGGAACCGCCCCGACCGCCCCGACGTAGCCGCCGAACGCACGCCGCAGCGACTCCACGACCTGCTGGAAACGCTGATCGCGCTTGACCTCGCTCATCGACACGATGATGACAAAAAAGCAAAGCAGTAGCGTCATGGCATCGCCATAGGTCACCATCCACGCCGGCGCTCCCTGAGGTGGTTCGGGTTGCTTCATGGCGTATGTTTCGCTCCTGGCGCACCATGCGTTGCACAGTGCACGTTGTCACAGCCTTCTAACCCGTCGGGTGCGCCACGTCGAGCCTGTCTGCCGGTAACCACCGACGTTCGACCGCGGCACCAAAACAGAACGTGTGCGCCGTTCCGCGTCAGGCGGCGTCCTTGTCTCCCTCTTCAGTTACTCGGAGACGATTGGGAAGGAACGTCTTGAGTTTCTGCTCTACAATGCGCGGATTATCGCCGGATTGAATCGACATGACGCCCTTGATAATGATCATTTTCAAGAGCAACTCCTGACGACTTCGCACGCCCAGCTTGTCCGCCATCGGCAACGCCACCAGGTTCGCAACCAGCGCCCCGTACAGCGTCGTCAAGAGCGCCACAGCCATCGCCGGACCAATCTTTGACGGATCGGCCATGTTTTGGAGCATGATGACGAGCCCTACGAGCGTTCCAATCATACCGAACGCGGGTGCATATTTACCGATGTTGTCAAAGAGCGCTTTGCCGTCCGCGTGTCGCGCCTCGATCGTCTCGAGGTCGTTGGCCATCACGTTTTCGATAAGGTCGGGATCCGAACCATCCACAGCCATTTGAATACCGGACACGAGGAACGGATCCTTAATATCCCCCGTCACGTTCTCGAGTGCGAGGATGCCATCCCGACGCGCCACTTCAGCATACGAAACCAGATCCTTGATCAACTCGTTGGCATCGCGCGTCTTGGTGAAAAAGCAGTTCTTCACAACCTTGGCGATGCCCATGATGTTTTTCATGGGAAAACTAACCAGAGCCGCGCTGACGGCACCGCCGATCACGATCGCCACCGAGCCCCCGTCAATGAACGCACCAATGTCCGATTTGCCGAGGATCGCCCACAACATCAGGGCGGTACCTGAAATCAGACCGATAATCGTTGCGATATCCATCGCGCTCCTCGCAGCTCGTTACACACGATTAAACCACACGGTGATCGGCGGCTATACCGTACATCGACAAACAAGCGCACCCTGGTAAACCTCCGCCGACAAGATCCGGTACGCCCCAGCAACCTCTCCGGTTTTTTTACGCCACCTGAAAGCCGCGCACCTGTCGCTGGTAGTCGATCGCCTTCCGCACCACTTCGTCTACGGAATCCTTCACGATCAACGTGTCGCCGCTAATGAGCGTGATGATCGTGTCCGGCGTGGCCTCGAGCATCTTGATAAGGTCTGCATTCAATACGACGACGCGTTTATCCAACCGTGTTACGGTAATCATGCTTTCCACCTTTCAACGCGGATACCGCCCGCCGTCATCGTATTACCGGGCCAGCAACAACAATTCCTGCAGCATGTCATCCGCGGCCCGAACCACGCGACTCGCCGACGTAATCCCCGTTGAATACGAAATCAGATTGACGAACTCTCGGGCAATCTCGACGTTCCCTTGCTCCAAGGAGCCGGACACAACCGTTCCCGCGCTCCCCGTTTGCGGTGCTTGAATAGTAGGATCGCCCGAGTTGGGGCCGGCTACGAAGGTGTTTTCGCTCCGCGCAATCAAGCCTTCGTTGTTCACGAACGTGGCAATCCCGACTTGTCCCAACACCTGCTCGGTTTGATTCGAAAACAGCCCGAAAATCCGCCCGTCCTCCTCGATCCGGTAGCCCTGCATGATGCCGGCCGGCGTGCCGTCCTGCGAACTCATGACGACATCCGAGGAGCCGTCGGGCGTCGCCAGTCCTACGAGCCCACTTAGATCCACCGTAAACGCCAGCGGCGTCGCCGATCCGACGTTCGCACGGTCGATCGAAAGGTCCGTTCCGGTTGCCGCCACAAACCGGCCATTCGGATCGAACGTAATCGTTCCCGTACCCAGTGCAGGCGAAAGGTCGGTATCGTCCGCCGACTCCGCATAAAAACGCCAGGTCGTTCCACTGTCGGACCTGGACTCCAGCGAAAGCCGCATCCGAACTTCAACAAGATTCCCGAGCGAATCGAACACGCCGAAGCTTGTGGTCAACCCCTCGCCCGTCGCAGGCGTTTGGGTCTGGAAGGAAAACGGCGCGGTGACCGCACCGGTTACGTTCACGATCGACGCGCTGTCGAGCGACACCGCATTGACCACGCCGGGATTGGAGCGGAGAACCAGCGCTCCGGCCGGTGGTTGCGGACCGGACGAGATGGTGACACCGGGCGGGGCGGTCGCTGCTGCGTCGGGTTGAATGGCTAGTACTGAATCGAGATGCCCCGCCAGATCGCCGACCGTGCTGCCGGTTGTCCCCACGATGAACGTCGATTCCGGGGCGGCGATACCCCCCTTCGATCCCTTGACACGCAGCTCGTCGCCAGTCGCAAAGAGCGGAACGCCGTCTCGGTTTACTAGATCGGTCAGGTTCGTGCTGTCCGTTGCGGGCGAACCGGACGCGGTAAGCAATGGGTCGGACACGACGACCGCCCCCGCCGTCGCTACGCCGGCATTGGGGTCGAGCCGACCGTCCATCACGACCGCGGTTGTCGCTACCGCATCGCTCGTTGAACCCAGCGGAATCACCAGATCGCTAAGTGTACCCGGCACGATGTTACCCGCGTCGTCCGCCGCGAATCCCTGAAGCGGATCGCCGCTCGATGACACGAGTCGTTGGCTGGTATCAAAGCGAAACGCGCCGTCGCGCGTATACGTCTGCTCGCCGGCGCCCGTCTGTAAGATGAACAGACCGTCGCCGTTAATGGCCAGATCACTCGGAAACCCCGTCCCGTCGATCCCCCCCTGCAAAAAACTGCGCTGCACCGACGCAACACCGGAACCGCTGCCCACCTGTTGCGGCAATGTACCACCGGTTACCACACCCGGACCTTCGCCTTCATCAATGGTGCGGTAGAGCAACGTCTCGAACAACGTGCGCTCGCTCTTAAACGCCGTCGTATTGAGGTTGGCCAGGTTGTTACCGACTGTGTCAACACCGACACTGTTGCTCTGGATCCCCGTGAATCCCGTCAACATCGCGTTACTTAGTGACATTGTCTGTCATCCAGAAAAAGAAAGCGCAAAACCTTTCGGAACCATCAGCCCGCAACCGGTGCGCCGATGCGCACCACGTCGCGCAGGCGCAAACTATCCCCTGAGTCAAGCTCCAGGACCGTTTCCCCCGATCCATCGGACTGCGCGGCGGTAACCACACCGTCAACGGGGGTGGGATCGGAGGGGTTGCGCCTGTCGACACCGACCACCTGCGATCCAACGAGGGATCGACCGGCCTGCGACGGTGCCTGAATCGTTGTGACACTATCCAGCGGCAGCTCCGAGCCGTCTGAAAGCTGAACGACCACCTTCCCCTCGGCTGCAAACCGAACACCCACGGCGATGCCCTGCGGTGTCGCGCCGTCTGCATTAGGCGTTCCCGTGACATATTGTCCTATGATCGTCGAGGCGGACGCAAACCGCTGTTGACCCGTCAGTGACCGCAGCGAGTCCGTCAGGGTCGTCGATAATTCGATTTCACGAATCGACGAAACCTGCCGCAGCAACTCGTTGTTGTCCGTAGGTTTAAGCGGATCCTGGTTCGTAAGCTGGGTGATAAGCA
>CAZWWW010000035.1:0-12921 GCA_964637715.1 uncultured Phycisphaeraceae bacterium
GGGCAAGCTGCTGCTTGCCCATGCCACCCAAAAACAAGGTGTGACAAAGCACTAGTCTTGTGTAGCGGTCGAATCACTGCTTCATCCGGTAAAACGACTCGATTCGGCGATACACAACATCAGAAAACACTCTAAGGATCTTGAAAACGCCACGAGGGTATCGTTCGCCGAACCGATGTGAGAAGGGATGGGCGTTGATATGAACCCGCACCGCGTATCGGACCATAACTCATGCTGCCGGCTCAAGCGTCTCGAAACATCGCTCGCACACTCATCGTTCTCAGGCGTCGGTTCTTCGGCGGCCGTATCGGCGCAAAGAGCGGCAAGATCGCGCGGGCTGAAGCCCGCGGCTCGGAGCGTAAGAACCGGGAATGCCCTCCATCCGTCAGAAACGTGATTGGCTACGATCTTCGATGTCCGTCGGGGTGTCGTTCGCGGACATTGAGATGGGCCATGCGTGTGTTTTGCGCGTTGATGTTCGTGTTGCTCGGTTGCCCGGTCGCGTGCGAGACGGTAAGTACGCCGCCCTCCGAATCGGGTACCCAAGGACCCGTCGTCGTGTTCGAAGAGGACGACGACCCCGCCGTGGCCGCGCTCTCATTCGTACCCGACGAGCTGCTCATTCAACCCTACCCCGGCGTCGAAGCCCGCGCCCTATCGGATTTGTTCACTCAGGTCGGGGCGACCGTCGTCGATACCCTGTCCGACGTTGATGTAACCGTACTGCGCGTCGCACCGGAACGCCTTTCTTCAACGGGCCAAACGCTCGTCGAGTCCGGACTCGTTGAAACGGTGCAGAAGAATTACCTTTTCGATCCGCAGGTCGTACCGGATGACCCGCTCTACCGCACCCAGAGCCACCTTACGACGATCAACGCATCCGCCGCCTGGGACCTCACCGTCGGCGATCAGGGCGTACCGATCGCGGTGGTGGACACCGGCGTCGACGCAAACCATCCCGATCTTGTCGACAAGGTTATGGACGGCTGGAACGTTTACAACAACAACGCCGATTTTTCAGACCCGCTCGGGCATGGCACCTCCGTCGCGGGGACAGCCGCGGCAGACTCCGACAATGAGCTGGGGGTTGCGGGCGTGGCATGGCGGAATCCTGTGATCGCGATTCGGGTCGGTAACGACAAGGGGCGTGCCAGTTCGCGTCACCTGGCCGCCGGTATCCTCTGGGCGGTCGGACACGGCGCAAAGGTCATCAACGTGAGCTTCGCCCCGCTTTGGTCCAACCGCATCGTGCGTTCGGCGGCGCAGAGTGCGATGAACCGCGGCGCCCTCGTCATCATCAGCGCGGGCAACGGCGGCGGGACGACAATAAGCCGGGGGTTTTCCGAAGCATTGTTCGTAGGCGCGATTGACGGCTTCGGTCGAGTCGCACGCTTTTCCGACAAGGGTCCGTTCGTGGACCTCGTCGCACCCGGCGTGGGAATCTTTACGACCCGACTGGGCGATTCGTATGCGCCCGCGACGGGAACGTCGTTCGCTGCGCCCGTGGTCGCCGGCGTGGCCGGACTGGTCTGGTCGACGAATCCGAACCTCCGACCTACCGTCGTTCGCAGTGCTCTGCTCAGAACGCTCGTCGAAGTTGGTTCAAAGGGGCGCGACAATGCCTCGGGACTGGGATTGATCGACGCCGAAGCGGCCGTCCGGTACGCCCTCGATGTAGGAGAAGCTGACGATCTCACGCACCCGACCCTATCGATCGACAGGCCGCGACCCGGCACGCGCATCACGCGTCGGACCACAGCCGCGGTGTCCGCCACCGACGATGACCTCGTTGCTGACGTCGTGATGTACGTCGACGGCGCTGCGATAGCGACCGACACGCGCAGACCCTATCGCTTTACGATCGATCCCGGCGCTTTTTCGCCGGGCGCGCACGAACTATCGTTCGTCGCCGCCGACCTATCAGGGAACGCATCGAACCCGGCGGCGGTCTCGATCACCTTCGCACCTGGAACCGTCGGCGGTTCGGCAACCAAGATCAACTTCAAATCTCCCCGATCGGGCAGCACCGTGACCGGGAACGTAACCCTTCAAGCCAGCGTCGCCGATTTCGACGGCTTGGCCGTAGTGGAGTGGCTCGTCGACGGCAACTCGGTGTTCGCGGCGGTTGTTTCGGGCCAATCGACCGGTGTGAGCTATCTGTGGCGGACCGCGGACGTCGAACCGGGTTCGCATGACGTGGCGATCACCGTTACCGATAGCCTGGGTACGCGGACCACCCGGTCGATTCAGCTCACGGTACGGCAATAGGAGGTGAAAGGCCCCTGCCTCGTGAGTCGCTCAGGCTTTTTCAACTGCCTACCAGCGAGCGAGCGGCTCCGTCCCGCTCCGCTCGGGAACGCCGAACCAACGGCTCTTGGGCCGCTCATCCCGGCGCCGCCCTCGACCCCAATCGCAGGTATCGCCTCTTTTCGCTCATCCGACCAATGGGGGGCTCTTGACGAAAGTTCGCTCCTGTTGCAGACTGCGTCGTTTCAGTTCGTGGTACGGGTCTGTCGTACTCACGGGCTGCGTGAATCGCCGGGTCGTGCTTACTCCGTAGAAGGTCTATGTAGACCGGGAGGCGGGCACTAGTCATTGGGAGTCTCGAACGTGTACGCAATCATCGCAGACGGCAGTCATCAATACCGCGTGGAAGAAGGTACCACGTTCGAAGTCCAGCTAAAGGATCTTCCGGACGGCGCCAAAACGGTTACATTCGACCAGGTGCTCATGGTCGGCGATACCGGCGAGGCCCCGAAGATCGGACACCCCACGATTGACGGCGCATCCGTCACAGCCAACGTGGTGCGCGAGATCAAGGGCGATAAGATCGTCGTTCAGAAGTTTCGCCGCCGGAAGAACTCGGCGTCAAAGACCGGTCATCGCCAGCGCTACCTGCTCCTTACGGTCGACAAGATCAACGCGTAATCGCCTGCCGCCGCTGCAAATCAGTCTCGTGCATTGTCACACCTGGTTATTGGGGTGGCACGGGCAAGCAGCAGCTTGACCATGTTGTTCCGGGTGTAGTCACGGGCAAACAAGTTTGCCCATGCCACACACAACGAACCCTAAGAATAAGCGGGGACGCTGCACTGGGTTTGGTAACGCCGTCTCGCTCCCTCCGCTCTATGTTCGTGCCCGCATTGCGTGTCCAACAACCGCGCGCCCCCTTGCGCCCAAGTTCCGCGTTGGTGGTATACTACAATCGCGCGGGCACAGCCTGTTATGTGCCCTGAACGATCTTGATCCAGTCAGTGAACGACAGATGACCTCACAAGAGATACGCAAGCAGTTTATCGATTTCTTTCGCGGGAAGGAACACGAGTTCGTTCCGTCGTCGCCGGTTGTACCCTACGACGACCCGACGCTCATGTTTGCCAACGCGGGGATGAACCAGTTCAAACCGATTTTCCTCGGTACGGTCGATCGCCAATCTTCGTTCGCGCGGCTGCGACGGGCGGTGAATACCCAAAAATGCATTCGCGCCGGCGGTAAGCACAACGACCTCGACGACGTCGGGCAGGACACCTATCACCACACGTTTTTCGAGATGCTCGGGAACTGGTCGTTCGGCGATTACTTCAAAAAGGAAGCTATCGCCTGGGCGTGGGAACTGCTTACCGAGGTGTGGGGTATCGACAAATCAAGGTTGCACGCGACCTACTTCGGCGGGTTGCGGTCTGAACCGTTGGCTTCAACCGGCGCGGCGCTGACGGAACAGGAAGCGTCGCGCGGGCTAAAGCCCGCGGCTCAGGGGGAATCGGTTGGTTGCGCGTGGGAACTCGAACCGGATTACGAATCACGGGATCTTTGGGCGTCGGTGACGGATATCGATCCCGCACACATCCATCCGGGCAATATGAAGGACAACTTTTGGGAAATGGGCGAGACCGGTCCCTGCGGTCCGTGTAGTGAGATTCATATCGACCTGACGCCGGATAAGTCGGGGGCCTCGTTGGTCAACAAAGGCGACGCCCGCGTGATCGAATTGTGGAACCTGGTGTTCATCCAGCTCAATCGTGCGCCCGACCGAAAGCTCTCACCGCTTCCGGCGAAACACGTGGACACCGGCATGGGCTTCGAGCGCATCTGCGCCGTGCTGCAGGGCATGGAGCGCGGCAAGCTCGGATCGACAAGCAACTACGACACGGACGTGTTCACACCGATCTTCGACGCGATCCAAAAGCGAACCGGCGTACCGGATTACACAGCCACACTGCCCACTGAGCCGCAGGCTTTAGCCTGCGCGACGCCCGCGGTTGCTGATGGCGCGCAGGAGTCCGAACTATCGAACAAGCTGAAGTCTGCCACTCCGGTAAACGGGGATAAGTCTCAGATTACCAATGGTCGATCCAGGGCGTCAGCGCTTAAATCGCAAATCATGATCGACGTGTCATACCGTGTCATCGCCGACCACCTTCGCTGTTTGACCTTCGCCCTGACCGACGGGGCGACCCCGAGCAACGAGGGTCGCGGCTACGTCCTGCGGCGCATCCTGCGTCGCGCGGTGCGCTATGGTCGGCAATATATGAACATGCACGAACCGTTTCTGTGCGATCTGGTCGAACCGCTTGTTGAGCACATGAGTGATGTCTTCCCCGAACTCCGAACCGGACCCGATCCCGAGCGCCCCATTGAGAACGTCAAACATGTGGCCGATATTCTTCGCGACGAGGAGGCGTCATTCCTCAAGACGCTCGATCGGGGGATTAAGCTCTTCAACGAAGCGGCTGCGCAGGCGACCCGCCATCACCACGGGACAATAAGCGGTGAAGACGCCTTCAAGCTCCACGACACATACGGATTCCCCATCGACCTGACGGAACTCATGGCCGAGGAACGGAGACTCACTATTGACATAGGTGAGTATGAACGCTTGATGGAAGAGGCGCGGGTAAAGGCGCGCAACGTCGTGGCCTTGAGCGGTTCGGCAAGGGCACGATTAAACGCGTCTGGAACCTTGAGTAGTCGTGTAACAACGGATGACTCTGGCAAGTACACTCTATTTGAATGTGACGGTGAGATTGCTGGTGCGGTCGTTGAAGGGCAGATTCTGTCCACGGACCCAATTGGAAACGGGACTGAATGCGCCGTTGCTCTTGGCAAAACCTGTTTCTATTCGGAGCAGGGTGGACAAGTTGGCGATCGGGGTGTGCTTGAAACGGATACCGGCAGATTTGAGGTTCGGGACACTCAAAGAGTGAATCAGACGGTCATACATATCGGCATAGTCACAGATGGTGAGATATGTTCTGGACAGAGGGCTCGTTTGCGCATTGATCGACCGCGCCGGCTCTCCATCATGAAAAACCACACCGCGACCCATTTACTAAACTGGGCGTTGCGGGAGGTGTTGTGTGAACCACAGGAACGCGAGCATCCGCACGTGCAGCAGAAGGGTTCGCTGGTCGACCCGGAGAAGACGCGCTTTGACTTTTCCCATAATAAACCGGTAACCCCTGACGAACTCGAGCGAATCGAAGCGTTGGTCAACCAGAAGATAAAGGCCGATCTGACCGTCTATACCCGAGAAGTCAATCAGGAGACCGCACGGAAGATTAATACCCTGCGCGCCGTGTTCGGCGAGAAGTATCCCGATGTCGTTCGCGTCGTGTCGATCGGCGTTCCCATAGATCAAGACGACGCCGAATCGGACAGTAGCCGCGCACAGGCGAATCGTGTCAGTAAACCTGAGACGCTGCTCGGCAACCCCAAGAACCCCGAATGGATGAACTATTCCGTTGAGTTCTGCGGCGGTACGCACGTGGCGCATACAAAGGAGATCGAAGCCTTTGTATTGACGGAAGAATCGGGCGTGGCCAAGGGTGTTCGGCGCGTCGTGGGCGTGAGTGGAAAGACCGCCCAAAACGCCATAGCAACGGGTCGGCAACTGCTCGAAGAGATAAACACCCTCTGTCCCGAGCCGCAGGCTTCAGCCTGCGCGACACTGACGAAGGTCAGCGGCTCAAACAAGGCGGAGGCGATAGGTCAGGCTAAACACCCGAGGCCGGGAAGAGACTCGTGCGACCATGCAGACCCCGTCGATCTTGGCGCGCGCGTGGCCGCGTTTCAGGCGAAAGTGAACGACGCGGTCATTCCGATCGGCGTGCGGAATACGATCCGCGAACAACTTGCTGAATTGCAGAAGGTGCTTAAGGAGCAGCAAAAGCACGCGGCGGCGGCATCTTGTGAAGCGGTGATGGATCGCGTGCGGGCGATGCTCGATGGCGCGGTCTGTGGCCGCGACATAAACGGTGTAACCGTCGTCGTCGGCGAAGTGCCTGCGGCGCCGCCCGATGCACTGCGCGGTGCCATCGATTGGATTCGTAACAAGACTGACGCGTCAGCGGTTTTGCTGACCTGTATCAACGGTGATAAGGTGGTATTGCTGGCGGGAATGAGCAAGGCCGTGGTTAAGCGCGGTGTTCGAGCGGGCGACCTGATCAAGGAGATCGCCCCGCTTGTAGGCGGCAAGGGCGGTGGCCGACCTGATATGGCCCAAGGCGGCGGAACAAACGTGCAGGGTCTTGAAAAAGCGTTGGCGCACGCGAAAGACTGGATTCGTGAGAAACTCCAAGGCGTTTCGGGCCCTGCGTAGCACGCGCAGCTTTCGTCCCGTCCGTTTCTCATAAGGGAATCAAGTGCAGAGCCGCAGCTTGTTCTTCGGGTTCGTTGTGTGTGGTATGTGCAGACTTGTTTGCCCGTGACTGCACTGGAACAACACGGGCAAGCTGCTCCTTGCCCAGGCCACCCCAACAATAGGCTGTGACGAAGCACGAGGCGTGATGTGCGCTATGCCACGACGGAACCCGCGCTATCAAGGCGTTTCATTGAGAAGGATGATGTACGCCTGATGAGGAACGTCGGGCGCGAGCCCTTGACATTTGGTTTGACCGGCAAGATGGCGGTGCCAAAAAGTTCATGCGTCCTCTATGAGCGGCGCAAAGCGGGATGAGAGAACAACCGTGAAGTTTTGCGCGCGACAGAGAATCTGGCTGGCGATCGTCATCGTCGTCAACGCGGTCATCTGGGCGATACCTAGTAACGTCGTCACGCTGATCGCACGAGACCGCCAGACGCTGCTGGGGCGGTACTCCCGAAGTCATTTCACGGTGTGCCTGATCGTCGCCTTGATCTCGATCGTCAGTCTTTACGTGGACTGGTCGACCGGGAAGAAGTACAAACGGCGCTGGTTTCAGGTCATCTTGACCCTACTGGTCCTGGCCCCTTCCGTGGTCGTGTTGGATTTCGTCGCCCGCAGTCCCGCTTCAACGCATTACATCCGCGACAAGCTCGCGTATCACCGACCACCCAACGAAGTCTTCCACGCCACCGTCGTCGACAAACCCAACGCCTACCGCAGTTATCCCAACGCTCCGAAGGGGTATCCCTCGTTTGAGGGAACGCTTACTACCGACGAACGAGGGTATCGCAATCCGGCGCCTATCGACCGATGCGACGTGCTGGCGATCGGCGACTCGTTTACCGAGGGATCGAACGTCTCCGACGACGACCCCTGGCCCGTCCGTCTCGCGACGCTGACCGGTCTCGTTGTGTACAACGGCGGCATGTCGGGCTACGACCCGCTTCACTACCGCGCGGCGTTGGATGAACTCGGTCCGTCGCTTCATCCTCGCGTGGTCGTCATGATGCTGTTCGAGGGAAACGACTTCCGTTCGGCCAAGTCAGACGCCAAGCGCACGAATGAACGCTTTTCAGCCAGGTTCCATCGGTACGTTAAGCAGTCGCCGGTAATCAACGCGCTCAACAACATCATGGTCCACACGTTTGGACCGATCAACAGTACCGGACCTGTGGCCGGGGTTGACATTCTCGACTGGCTGCCGCTTCACATTCCCGACAATGATGCCGGGCATTTCTACGCGTTTCCGCCCAAACAGTTACGGGATGCCTACGAGTCGCGCGATGCGTTCGCCCAAGACCGCCATTGGCTGAATTCGCGCGAACACCTTATGGCCATGAACAATCGATGCAGAGAGATCGGAGCTACCTTTGTCGTCACGTACGCGCCGGTGATCGCAACCGTCGCCCTGCCGCTTGTGGCCGATCGACTTAACCCGGAACATGTGCGGGCGTTTCTCAAACTCCGCTACAAGCGAACATTGCCGCCCGCGGAGACGTTCATAAAGGAATTGCTAAGCGACGTTGACGCCCGCCACGACGTGGTTCGGGATTGGTGTCGTCGTGAATCGATCCCGTTCGTAGATCTGACCGAGGTGCTGCGCGATGCGACCCGATCAGGAACCCAAACGTATTTTACTTACGACCAGCATTGGACCCCGCGCGGCCATGCCGTTGTTGCGCGGACCATCGCCGACTTCCTCAAAACGAACGGTTTGCCCGAACCGGTTGACACCCCCGATCCAACAGACCAGGCCAGTTTACCGTAACGAATCGACTGCCCCACCGGTGCGGCCGGGGAGGTAGACCTGTCCATTTTCGGCGCGGCCACCGCGAATATGACCATTCACAAGGTAAATGGTTTAACTGTCCTCGGCGATGTCTCCGGAACGATTCACATAGATGACACTATCGTGCTGTTTACGACGGCATGAGCACCCCACACATACCAACCATGAAATAAGGCGGGCAGGGCCCGCCCTACTACAGCAATATCCGTTATTGTGTATCGCCGTATCGAGCCTGGTAGGGCGGGCTTTGCCCGCCGCGTAGTTTGATTGCAGGGAATGAAGTGGTCTATCCTACCCTATACGACTGGTTTGATGCATGACGCACACTACGCTATTCAATGGTACATAACCGGAATACGTCAGGGTTGGGTAATGGTGAATAGATTCTGGAACTCGGCGAAGTCGAATAGATCGGTGTCATTGTCGAAGTCGAAGTCGGCGAAGCGACAACCGGGCCCGGCGTCGCGATCGGGGCCGCCGTTTATTCCGGGTCGTTGATTGGTAAGACATTCCTGGAAAAAGAAAAAGTCATTATCAGTAACCAACCCATCACTGTCGAAATCCCCACTTCCCTCCTCGGGAATGACCCCGAAACGTATGTAGTCCCAACGGGCGGTAATGGGCTGACCGGCGGCACGAGCGCCGAAAACGACCACGGAATCGGCAGTGGGATATGGTCCTTCCGGGATTCCATGAAAGACAACTTGACCGTCGATCAGCCAACGGTAAAATGCGGTCCCAAAGAGTTCGAGGCGGTACACGTGTGGAACGCTTGGTTCGGTATCGACAAAAACCAGCGGAAGCAGTGGGTCCTGAATAAAGAGCACTTGGTCGCGGGCGATCGTGAAATGATAGTTCACCCCGAGATTGCCGCCAGCCACAAGCGCAGCCGGAGAGACGTTGGGAAACCCTTCGCGCGGTCCGTCTGTTTCCATTCGCCACTCGAGGAAGAAGGCGTCGACTCCGGCGAACGCTACCAGCGATTTTGTATAGAAGTCGTCCTCGTCCTCGTCCAGCAACGGCGGGTCAAACTCGACGGCTTCAGCGTGCTGAACAAGCCGCCCGTCGTCGAGATGTCGGTCGGCGAGAAACAGGCGGTCCGAGCGCGTCCAGCCATCTACCTCCGGAAAGACGTCAGCTTCATACGAAACCGTCTGCCCGATGACAACGGATCGGGCGCAGACGAGCAAGAGAATTGGAAGTATTCTTTTCACCCCGGCTCTGTCATATTGTCTCACGAAGGAGGATCATATGTCAAGAGTTGAAAACGAAAGAGTTTCGCGAAAGGACCTATGGCGACCAAAACAGTGGTTACCGGGTGTTCATCGAATCACGGCTGGCTGTGTTGCGCTTGCGTTATCCGTTGCCGGATCCGCGCTCGCCGTCGGGCCTGAGGTGTGCGGCTCAGGCGGAGGTCCAACCGTTTGCGTTCGATTCGACGATCGTCAAACTGCGCCACAAGCGACGGTCGACTACGTTTTCGACTTTTCCGACCCGAATGCGCCGAGCGTCGAGCTACGCCGCGGCGAGGATATGCAGGGGACCGTTTATGCTTGGCGGGTGTGGTCGAAGAGCGCGCAGGGCGCTCCGGCGGACATTGGTTCGATCACCGCGCCGGGCGGGTTCTCAACTACAATGTGTTGCTGGCTCAGCCCGACGGCACTCCCGGCGCGCGCAATGTCGGATCGATTCTCCTAACGCCGACCGGCGATCATTACTCATCGCTACAAGTGGGTTCGAATATCGCCGGGGACTTGACGGGTGATGCTACACTTCAGAGCAGCCTGGGCGCAATCGGTTGGGCCGATCTTGGCATAAGCGGCGACGTCTTGGGAAACGTTACCATCCCGTTTGTCGTGTCCCGGTTCACCGTATCGGGTGACGTGGGTGGAACAATTGCAATTGGCGAAACGCTTATACCGGTTCCGAACGGTTCCGTGGAATTCGGTTTTATTAGCGGTGTTGTTCCGGGGACAGTCACGGGCAAACAAGTTTGCCCATGCCACCCACAATGAACCCTAAGAATAAGCTGTGACGCTGCACTATCCCGACGTTGACTCCGTTGTTGACACCCGCGGCGTGGGATCCCGCGCTTCGCCGTTACGAATCTGATTCAGCGCACCCGAAAGAAAAATGATCAGCATGCCAAGCACCACAATCACGCCGAACCATTTGCGGCTCTGTTCACGCATGGCGGCGAATCCCGGGCTCTTGCCCAACAGCGCGCTGGCAATGAAAAAGACAGCGATGGCGGCCAGCAGCTTCACGCCGAAGATCGGGTGGTAGGGAATCGCCGGGATGTGCGGGGGTATAGCACCGCGGATGAAATTGAGGCTGCCTGTGATCAGCAAGACCGCGATGCTGATGTTGACGAACTTCGCCCAGCGGTGACGGATGGCCTGGTTTAGTTGCTTCCGTTCCTGTTCGCCCAACGATTCCTGGGATGCCGGAATTAAGGCCAGATAGGAATAGGCCGATCCGCCGATGGCCAGTACGACTGCAAGTATATGAAGCCAACGCGAAACCAGCCAGATCCAATCAATATGACGCACAGAATACCTCCGCAAAAAGTCGTTCGGGTCGCCAGGCAGCCGCTGTTGCGCTCGGGCCGCGCGGGTGTTGGCATTGTACGGTGAACCGCCACCGAGGGAAATGGCGGTCCCTCTTTGTTGCTGTGTCCTGATAGCGGCGGTCCGTGTCGGGACCAAAGCAACGAACGGGGGCAAGGCATTCAGGCTGCTTTGCGGAACGACGAGTGGTTCGCCCGACCAAGCTCGACGGGTTCACATGCCTCGCCGGGAACGTTTTTTCTATCGTGTATCGTCGAACCGGGTCGTTGTACCGGATGAAAGAATGATTCAACCGCTACAGCCTATCAATCGAGCTTGCTCTATGGCACGTCATCGTTCCGCCTTACGGCGAAAGAACGACGGGGCCCACAGACAAGGACGCGGTGCTTGGCGGTTTTTTACGACCTCGGGTCCTGTCACGCGTCTCGCCGGGAGTTAGGGTTGCTGGTAGATTCGGGGACGGCGGGAGTCACTGGTAGTTGACTTTAGGTGGCCAGCGGGTATGCTGGGCGATTAGCGGGCTCATCTTCGCGGCGTAGTGAAAAACAACAATGTTGCCCGCGAACGGAAGATCCAGTGCCGGTTGCGCGAGAAACGTGCCGCCAGCCGGGGTCGTCCGTACCGATGTCAACACCAAGCACCGACAACAACGCTTATGCCAATACTGGACCCAGGTGTGCGTCTTCGATCGCTTTCGCTCTCCACGCCCGCCAAAATCAACCTGACGCTTGCCGTGTCCGGCCGGCGCGAGGACGGTTTCCACGATCTACGGTCTGTGGTGATCGGCGTTGATCACCGCGATGGCGTGCGGTGTACGAGCGGCGTCTCGGACGGCATTTCGATCGATTGTAACGAGCCGCTTATTGAAGCGCAGACCAACCTGGCGTTGATTGCAGCCCGGTTGCTGGCTGAGCGTTTCGGCAACGCCGGGAACACCCGGATCACCCTTACCAAACGGATTCCCATCGGAGCGGGGCTCGGCGGGGGCAGCAGCGACGCCGCGGCTACCCTGCGAGCTTGTAACGAGCTGTGGGGGTTGGGTCTTGAGAATCGTGTGCTGGCGGAAATCGGAGCTGAAATCGGGTCGGACGTACCGTTGTTTTTCTCGTTGCCCGCTGCGGTCATGTCCGGACGGGGCGAGCGGGTCGAACCGATTACGTTGCGTTGGTCGGGATGGGTATTGCTTGTCCTCCCGAATGTGTCGATATCAACGCGCGCGGTGTACGAAGCCTGGCGCGGCTCGGACGCAGCGGACCACGACATTTCGATAGCCGACCTGTCAGCGTGTGCTTCGGCGCGGACACTCGCGCCACTACTGTTTAACGACCTCGAACCTGCTGTCTTTCGTGTTTGTCCGCGCGTGCGGGCGCTGCGCGACGTCGTTCAATCGCGTATCGGCGGAGCCGTGCGCGTGAGTGGTTCGGGGTCGGCATTATTCCAACTGTTTGATGACTACGAACGGGCTGCCGCAGCGGCGAGCGCTATCGATCAAGCATCATGTCCCGGTGTTGCGACGTCTGTCGTTCGAGCGCCGGTGTCGTGCGGCGATCCCGTCCATGAGGAGTGCTAAGCATGGAAATTACCGGCGTACGCGTAAAGCTGATTTCGGATGCGGGCGACCGTCTCAAGGCCGTGTGTACCGTAACCTTTGATGAGCAGTTTGTCGTTCGAGACGTGAAAGTCGTCGAGGGAACCAGCGGGTTGTTCGTGGCAATGCCGTCACGGAAGGTATCGACCCACTGCCCCAAGTGTGGCCACAAGAACACGATCCGGTCGCGATTCTGCAACGATTGTGGCGCCAAGCTTCCTCCGCCCGATCTGCGAGAGGAAGAAAACGGTCGTTCTCGGCTCCACCGGGCGGTCGCCCACCCGAGTAGATCGGAAGACATTCGTGGAGCCCGAACTCCGCCGAGAAGTAA
>CAZWWW010000036.1:0-12787 GCA_964637715.1 uncultured Phycisphaeraceae bacterium
CCAACCAAATAATGGAGAGGAGCATTTGCCGTGCCCATGACACTCATTCTACTGTGGTTTCCCATCATACTGGCGGTCGCCGTCGCAGGCCGGTTGCTCGGTGCGACACGGGGAATCGCCGTTGGATTCGCGTGCGCTCTTTTTTGGGTTTCACTCGTACAGGCGTCAGTCGGGGTGGGCGTTTGGCACGATGGTTGGACCGTCATGAGCCTGATAGCCGGATCACTTGCCATCGTATTCATGGGCGGATGGTCGGGGCAAGGATCGACCGGCGATCCCCTGGAAGCGCTTGATACCGCCGATGGCAACGGTGGGGCCCCTCGCGCCCTGGTACGCACGGACGAGCTCTCCTGCATCTCCGCGGCGATCCATCAATTCGACGAATGGCTTGCGGATCACCGCGACGACGTCGATCCCTGGCCGGCGTTCGGTGAACTCGTCCGCAACATCCTGCACCAGTCATGCCAGGCGACCCATGTACACCCGTGTCGCCTCTACGGCGACCGGGAGGAACTCGTGGCGCTGCACGCTTCGGATAACGCCGACGAAAACGAACGGCGGTCCGCCCGGCACGGCGTGGCGGGGCATGTGGTCACGTCGGGGCGTCCGTACGTCGCGGGTGACCCGTCTCAGGGCGAACTCGTACACACGCTGGCGGCGGAAGACGGCGAGCGTATCGCGTGGTGTTTTCCGATCACGATGGGCACGCGCCGCCTGGGCGTGGTCGTCGTCGGGCGCCTCGAACTGCCCCCCGAGCCCAATCGTATGCTGCTGCGCACCATCGAACAGACCGTGAATCAATTCTGGTGCACGTTGCACGAGACGCGGCTGAGTCGATCGTCCGCACAGCGCGATCCCGTCTCCGGGTTATTCACGCGCCCCGCGTTCTTTCGGGCAGCCGACAGCACGTTGCGCGAATCCTATCGACAGGGCGAACCGGTGGCCCTTGCGATCCTGGCGATCGAAGGACTGCGGGATATGAGCGACTTCGGTCGATGGGAGCTCGCCGACGAGGTGTCAGCCGAGATGGCCCGGTCGCTGGGTGATAAACTTCGTACCGACGATCGCATCGGGCGCTTCGACGATTCCCGCTTCATCCTGCTCCTGCGGCGCGTGGACGCCGAACTCGCGTCTCTCATCGTCGGGCAATTGGTGACACGCATCGACACCATCGGTAACAACGCCTCACGGTGGGGGGGCGTGATCCGCGTTCGCTGCGGACTTGTCGGCAGCGGAACCGAGCAGCCCGAGTTACGCTCGTTGGTCGAACGTGCCCTCGTACAAGCGCGCCGCGCCAGAGAAACAGACGTGGCTGTGTCGATTGATCTACCGAAGCGCCGTGCCACGCGCCCGGGGCTTCCCGCGATGACCGGGGATGATCCGCCATCGGTAACGACTCCGCCGGAGCCGAACGCAGCCCATGCGGTTGCAGCCTCGAACCCGGCGCCACATCCGACGGCGGTGAACCGGAAACCATAGCGCGAGCCATCGGATAGACCATGAAAGCGCATCGAATAAGGATTGAACAACAACGGGTCGGCTCGGTGGAGGTGCTCACACCGATGGGTGCCCTTGTCGATCAGGACGCCGAGCACTTCGCCGGAACGCTCAGCGGGCTACTCCAATCGGCCAACCCGCGCGTCGTGCTCAGCATGCAGGAGGTTCCGTATATGGACAGCATAGCCCTGGAGGGGTTGAGCACCGCCGCCGACGAGCTGGCCGATCGCGCCGCCGGGTTGAAGCTCGCCTGTGTCACCGCGACCTGCCGCGAGATTCTCGAGCTGACCGCCCTGGCGCCACGATTCCGTTTTTTTGAAGACCTTCAAGACGCCATCAAGAGCTTCCTTTGATGATCGCCACGCGCGGCGCCCAACCGACGCGTGGTAAGCGAAATACCGACTTATGCCTGACATGATAACAGACAAAGCGGTGCGTCTCGGCGATCAGCTCGTCCGCGATGGGCTGATATCCGAAGAGCAACTCGCCGAGGCGCTGACCCGCCAGCAGCAGTCGGGGGGACGCATCGGGTCTGCGCTGGTCGATGTGGGGGCCATCTCGTCCGCGACGATGATCCAGGCGCTGTCAAGAAAACTCGGGGTGAAGGGATGCGTGCTGCGCCACGGTCTGATCGATCCCAAAGCCGCCCACCTCGTACCCAAGGAAGAAGCCGAGCGTCTCAAAGCCCTCCCGTTGTTTCGCGTGCGCGACGAGCTGACCGTCGCGCTTGTCGAACCGCAGTCGCTTCCGATCCTTGACCGCCTGCGCAAACTGACGGGCTGCACGATCCGCCCGGTGCTTGTCGCCGAGGAGAACCTCACCGAGTATCAAAAGAAATACCTGGCGGACGAAGTCAACGTCGACTCCTTCCTGGCGTCCATCGAGGAAAGCGACGTCCACATCACGGAAAACGAAGCGATCGACGAAGGGCCCGTCGCCGACCTCGACAAGATGGTCGAGGGGAGTCCCATCGTCAACCTCGTCAACCTCGCGGTACTGACGGCCCTACGCGCCGGCGCCAGCGACGTACACATCGAGCCCGACCGTGACGGCACCCACGTTCGTTACCGCATAGACGGGCACTTGCGCGAGATGCTCAAACCGCCACGCGGCATGCACGCCGCCATCGTGTCGCGCGTCAAAGTCATTGGTCGCATGGACATCGCGGAGAAACGCCTCCCGCAGGAAGGTCGCGTCCATCTGGTGGCCGACGGGCGTGAAATCGACCTGCGCGTCTCGAGCATGCCCACGATTCTCGGTGAAAAGATCGTGATGCGCATTCTCGACAAAGCGAACCTCAGCTTCGATCTCGACGTCCTCGGCATCGCCGGCAAAGACCGGACCGCCATCGAGGCGATGGTCCACAGCCCCTACGGACTGATGCTCGTCACCGGACCCACGGGAAGCGGTAAGACGACCACGCTCTACTCGTGTCTTGATCTGCTGCGCAGCGAAACGACAAACATCGTAACGATCGAGGATCCGGTCGAATACCAGCTTCCCGTGGTCAACCAGGTTCACGTCAACGACAAAGTCGGTCTGACGTTTGTGCGGGCGTTGCGATCGATCCTGCGGCAGGATCCCGACGTCATCATGGTGGGTGAAATCCGCGATGAGGAAACCGCCCGCGTCTCGATCCAGGCCGCGCTGACCGGACACCTGGTCATGTCGACGCTGCACACCAACGACTGCCCCGGCGCGGTCATGCGGTTGTTGGACATGGGTATCGAGCCCTATCTCATCAGTTCGAGCCTGTTGGGTTTCGTCGCGCAACGTCTCGCACGAACCATCTGCCCGTCGTGCAAGACCTCCTATTACCCGCCGGCGCCATTGCTCGAAAGCGTCGGATGGGCGCATCGCGCCAACGAACTATTCCAAAAAGGCGAGGGCTGCCGTGAGTGCAACAATACCGGTTTTCGCGGCCGCATCGGCATCTATGAGGTCATGCTGATGGACAACGAACTCAAGCGCCTCGTTCAGACCGGAGCGAACGAGACGGACGTGCGGACCTACCTTGCTCAGACCGGCTGGCGCACCCTGCGTGAAAAGGCGCTCGATCTTGTCGAGAACGGCCAATCGACACTCGAAGAGGTACTTCGCGTTACGCGCTCCGAGGCGCTGGATGTGGGCGATCCGACGGGGGCGGGGGCGGGGGCGGGGTTGCAGGCCCTGTAAAGATGACCCGGAGAATGGCCGACCGCGTGCCCGCTGCCTGCGGAACCGTTCGGGCAAGAGTCAGTAGCCATGCAATTAACCTACAACGCCATAGATGCCGCCGGACAGACGATCCGAGACTCCATCGAAGCCGCGAGTCAACGCGAGGCGGTTGACGCGCTGCGCCGCCGTGGACTCTACGTCACACAGATCCATGACGATCTTCCCAACACGAAACGACTACGTACAGCCAGACCGGCACCGACCGACGGCGTCCGGTTGCCTCTGAAAACACTGGCGCAGATGACGCGGCAGCTCGCCATGTTGCTCAAGTCCGGCAGCGGTATCGTTCCCGCCATGCGGGCGATCAGACGGCAGATGAGCAAACCACGGTATGCAGAGATGTTCGACGAGATTATCGAGAGTTTGGAAGACGGAATACCGCTGACCGATGCGCTCCGGAAACACCCCCGCACCTTCGACGCCGTGTTTTGCGGTATTGTCGCAGCCGGTGAGGCCAGCGGATCACTCACGGAGATGTTCGAGCGCCTCGCGTCGATCGTTATGAAACGACGGGCGATGTTCAAGAAAGTCACCGGCGCGCTCGCTTATCCCGCCCTGCTGACGGTGATGTCCGTCAAGATTCTCCTCGTCGTGCTACTCTTCGTGCTGCCGCGCTTCAGCGCCATGTTCGACCAACTCGGCGTGGAAGTACCGGCCACAACGCGCGTGCTGCTCAACGTAGGAGACTTCGTTCGCGGATACTGGCCTGTGATTCTGGGTGTCGTCGCACTCGCGGTCGTTGGCGTTAGTCAGTTGATCAGACGCGACGGCGGTCGGCAGTGGATCAGCAACATCCAAACCAGCATCCCCCTGATCGGACGACTGAGGTCGCGGTTGATCCAGGGGGAGGTGCTCCGAACGATGGGTACCCTGATCGAAAGCCGCGTGGGCGTGCTGGAATCGCTCGAGCTGGCCAGGCGATCAACCCGCAATCGAAAGTTCCAGCAACTCTTCGACGATCTGGAGGAAGCGGTGACCTCCGGCGGAAGGATGAGCACCGCCTTCGAGAGCTCCGGCATCGTCGAGCCCTATATCTGTCAGGCCATCCATACCGGCGAGGACAGCGGTCAACTCGGCGAAGCCATCATGTTTTGTGCCGATAACCTCGACGAAACGAATGAAGAGCTGATTCAAGTGATTACCCGCCTCCTTGAGCCGATCATTCTTATAGTCATGGGGTTCGTCGTTGGTACGGTCGCGATTTCGTTATTCGTACCTTTGTTTGATATGACCTCGGCCATGTAAAGATGGCGCACTGAAAAAAACTATCTGTGAGGCGGTGCTCCAGGCAGCGTCGTGTTCGACATGATCACAGCCACTTTACAATCGAAACACTCACGCATCGGCGTCGACCTGGGGACGGTGGGTGTTCGCGCGGTACAACTTTTGCGCCAGAAGAATACCTACACGGTTCGTACGGTGGCACGAGACGAATCGTCCTCGGACCAGGCGGGAAACGTGGATCGTTCACTGAAACGCCGCCTGACCGGATGCTTAAAAGACAACGGGTTTCATGGGCGGACCGTAGCGGTGGGCGCGCGCGCGGCACAAATCGAATACCACCTGCTGGAGCTACCGGGCGCGCTCGTTGCCCGGGACGACCTTCAAACCTTGCAGGCGATTCAGTGGGAAGTCGGATCACTCATGGGGGAGTCCGTCGACAAGATTGAGGCACGCTACTGGCAGATACCGCCACCGTCGGCACCGGGTCCCAATATGCTGGCGGTGGGCGCACGTGGCGAGACGATGCGCGAGACCTTTGACGCCTGCACCCGCGCAGGTGTGGTATGCACGTCGATCGACGCCCCCGCCGCCGCGCTGTGTCGCGTCGGTTGCGCATTGCGAACAACGTCGCCACGTTCCGTCTGGGGGCTACTGGATCTGGGGTTCGAACAAACGCGCCTTGTCCTTTGCGTGGATGAGACACCGGTTCTTGTTCGCAACGTGGGATCGGGAGGGGACGCATGGACCGGGCGCATCGCCGAGTCACTGCGTATCAGCATAAAGGCGGCGGAAGTACACAAATGCGAACACGGTATCGAGCCGACCGGTCGCGGTTCTCGAGACGGGGATTCCATCGACGGTCCCGGGCGGGCGCTCGGGACGCTTCTGTACAGTGCGTTGCGTCCTGATCTGAACGAACTCGCCGCCGAGACCAAACGCTCTTTTCGTTATGTGCTGGGATGCTATGCGGGACGGGAGGCCGAAGACCTCGTCCTGGTCGGCGGCGGCGCGAACCTCAAACGTTTACCCGAGTTCCTGAGCGATCATGTGGACGTATCTGCGCGACGCGCATCTGAGTATTTGGGGCGGTCTGACTGTCGGATCCGTTTTTCGCCCGGTGGCGCCGAACTGTTTGAACCGCTCGCACTGGCGACAGGGATGGCGATACCGTCATGACGTGCATGTGCTCAGTCAACCTGTTGCCCGCGCAGCTCGTGGCAGCCCACGCGCGGCGCCGTCACGTGCGCCGTTGGATCGTCGTGTGTCTGGCGGTTCTGGCTGTGCTGTCGGTACCCGTCGGGCTCGAATGGTATCGTGTCGCTCGTGCGGCGGAGCTCGACGTCGCTTACACGCGTCTGAACGAGGAGCGCCGCAGCGTCGAAGCGGAACTGACCGAGGTGAGCACGACGTCGCGCGAAACGTTTTTGCAACTCGAGCGGGCCAGGGCGTTGCGATCAAAACGTTCATGGTCCGGCATTATCGCCCTGCTCGCCGCCACCATGCCGGAGGGTTGCTGGCTCGTCGAACTCGCCACGGACCCCTCAGCGCCGCTCGGGCAGCAAGTGCGCAAGCCCGCGCCCGCACCGAAGGATGCCGCGCCTGACCATGTGATACCGACCGTTACGATCGAAGCGCCGAGAAAACTTCGAATCGTCGGGTTCGCATCAAACGCCGGCGAGCCGCTGGCGTTCGTCAGCCGGTTGAAAGAGGCCGCCGTCTTCACGCGGGTCGATCTCAAACGTACCCAGCGGGAGCCGATGGCGGACGGGTTCTACTTCCGTTTTGAATTGGTGTGTGAGTGGTGACGATGCAACGAAACAAAACATGGTCTATCTTTGTCGTCGATCTCATAGGCGGTGCGTTCCTGTTGGCGTGTCTGGGGGGTACGGCATGGTTCAGCGTGCTGAGGAATGAAGATACGTCGGGCGAGCTCGTGCGTCTTAGGAGGCAGATCGTCGTTGTTCGGCAGGCGCTCGCAGCCCTGCGCGCCGAGCGCGATCACGAACGCCTCGAGCTCCGAGACCGGGAACGACAGCTTCGGGAAAGCGGCGCGCTCCCCAGCCGTGTGCCGGTGGAACAATACTTTCAAACGCTGGCGACCCTGGCCGCGCGGTTCAGGTTGCAGGTGCTCCGTCAGAACCCGCTTCCCCACCGAACTTATCCCGGTCTGCTCGAGCGGCGCTATACCTACGAAGTCTCCGGGTCGATGCCGGACATAGAACGGTTCCTCCGCGCACTCGAACGAACGGAGTTCTGGGCGGACGTAGCGTTTCTAAAGATCACCGGTAGCAGCGCGGCTGGCAACCCCGCGGACAGTCGCGTTGCGTCCCTGACCATCAGCGTTTTTTCCGCAGTTTCGTCGACCGACGAATCGGGACAGGGCTAGAGCAAGTTGTGTTTTCAGGTAGCGGTCGAACGGCGGTCTCGTTCGGCGAATCGACCCGGTGCGACGGTACACATTAACCAGAGAATGCCACAGACCGTGACGCAAAAGACCAAGACAAGAACATACGGCGTTCTTATTGCCGTGGCGCTTTCAGCGCTGTTCGTCGACCGATTCCTGCTCGGCGGGCATCCGGTATCGGTGGAGGCGTCAGCGGAGGATCGCGCGAACGCCGCCGTAGACAAAGTGTTGGCCCTTACGCCGACCGGGCTGTCGATCCCGGAGCTTCCGTTTCCCCGAAACCTGCCGGACACCGCGGACGCGCCTCCGTCACGCGATATCTTCGCCTTTCCGACGGCGCCCCAACCCGATTCCGATGGACAAGCCGAAGGAGAACGAAAAGGAAAGGGCGCTCCCGTGTTATCGGATGCCTCAACGTTTGCAACCAGAAACCACCTGGAGGCTGTACTTTCAAACAATGCGTTTCAAGTAGCGGTGGTCAACGGGCTGTGGATGCGGACGGGGCAAACCCTGGATGCCTGCACGCTGGTGCGTATTGAGGGTACACGGGCGTACTTTGAGTGTCCCGACGGCACGCCCGTATTGGACCTGGCCGGGAAACCGGCAACTAAACGGAGACCTCGCTAAAGTGTCGGGGGGTGGCACTCGATACGAAAGTAAGAGCCATCGATACCACCGACGTGGTAGGCACAGGCCACCGAACGAATCTAGGCACCCACGGAACAAGGTCGACGAAATGAATGCCATAGCCATGAACAGGAAACGGGGCTTCAGTCTGGTCGAGTTGGTGATTGTTGTGGTCATCATCGGTGTGATCGCCGCGATTGCCGTCCCCCGCATCAGCCGCGGAGCCAAGGGCGCGGGAGACTCAGCCCTGCGTGGCAGTCTACAGGGCATGAGAAACGCGATCGACATGTTCAGTGCCGAGCACAACGGCCTGTGGCCCGGCGCGGACGGTCTTCTGGCCACACTGACCGATCAGCTTATTAAGAAATCCGACGTCAGCGGCGCTATCGGAACCGGGGGGAACTTTATTTTCGGTCCGTATCTGCGCGGGGGTTTCCCACCCGTACCGGTCGGTCCCAACGCCGCCACCGCTACCGGCGTGATGATGTCTACGGCGGCTGATCTGACCACCGTCATCGACGAAACAACCGACCCGACGATCGGGTGGATCTACAATTATCAGACCGGCCAAATCATCCCCAACACGGATGACAAGGATGATTCGGGCAATTTCTATTACAGCTATTAAACAGTTGCGCGCGTAACCTCTTTCAGAGCCGCGTCCGCGAGAAGACGGTTTCTGTTCTACGATGGGACCCGTTCGCTCGCGCTCGCGGTTCGATTGCTTTCCAGCCTTTCCGCTTCCCTTAACCGTTCGGCGATTCGGCTCTTGCTTCATGCCCGGATCATTTTTTCTTCTTGATGGCTTTCCGTGCTGGTGATTTCTTTGCGGGTGGTTTCCTGGAGGCTGCTTTCTTACCCGAAGATTTCCTGGCTGGAGATGATTTCGTTGTCTTCTTCTTGGTGGCCGCCGCGACGGCGACTTTTTTAACGCGCGGCAGGGCGATAACCGGCTGGCGAACGACGCGCTTGGCGGCGGTCGGGCGTTTCGGGGTGCTCGCTCGTGCCGGTTTCTTGGGTGGCGCGGGTTGCCTGGGCTGCTTGGGTTGTTTGACCGCGGCGTTGATGTCCAGAATCTGCAAGTCCTTATAGTAACCCTCGCGCGAAAGGCGGGCGAGTTGCGCGTCGGCATCCTCGCGCTCCGCCGCCTTGAACAGCGTTAGAATGCTGTGTCCCGATCTCCCGACCAGTTTCCATAAAAAGGGCGGGGGGTCTTTGGGGCCGAGAGACTTTTTGCCGGGCACCGGCGCAGCGCCCGCGACAACCGCGGCATTCCCCGGTGGGGTAGCCTTGACCGCGTCTTTCGTCTCTTCCACGATCGCCTTCGTTGCGTTCTTGCTGGAAGCCACGCGTACACATCCTCCATCTACCGAATAGGTGCGTCGGTGCGTGCCCGACGTGAACGTACGGTCACGCTGCCCGATATGATTACCCGAACTCAACGCCGTTGCCAAGCTGGACCGATGACCGAGACCGGTTATAATCGCCTCCCGCGACGACCAACCAACTCAATCGGTCACGCGTCGCACACGCAATCGCGTTCGCGCCCGTAGCTCAATGGATAGAGTGGCTGGCTTCGAACCAGTAGGTTGGAGGTTCGAGTCCTCCCGGGCGCAGTGTGTACAAGTCACGTCGAACAGCGAGGTTACGCCTTTTCCCCGAGCCGCGGAGCCTCGAACGCGCGGGGGACCAAAAGCTAGCGCACCCCCTTGTTGAACGCTTTGTCTTGTCCAACACGCATCAACAGCAGGCCTGCGGGCTGTCGTCGAACCGTATCCGGGCACGCCTTCCACCTCCCTTCGCCCGAACGCCGCCTGAGGCCCGAATCGCGAGCCGCTCTCAAAAGACGAAGGTCCGTTACGATCGATTCATCCCGGACCCGCCCGCCGCCGGACAATACTTTCGGGCCAAAGAAACGACCTGCCCGGGTTCCAACACTTTATGATTCGATGCGTGGCGCGGGCAAACTTCTCAAGGGCGACTAATCCTGCTATAGAGCAAGTGCTGTTTAGTGTACAGCGGTTGAGTTTCTGTTTCATCCGGTACATCGACTCGACGCGCCCTACACAGTAACAGAGAACGCGCTCGACGTGCCCCTGTGGCCATTCTGGATTCCCGGAGAGAAAGGTGCCTGTCCGTGCGGCGTATTCAGGCTGTCGTATTCGATCTTGACGACACCCTCTATCCGGAGCGGGCGTACGCCTTCAGCGGATTCGACGCCGTAGCCGGAGCGTTCGAGAATGTGCTTGGCGATCCACAAGTGTCTGCACGGCGCATGAAAGCGCTCTTCGACACCAGCCATCGACGACGCGTGTTCGATCAATTGCTCGAGGAGTCGAATCCGGCGTGCGCTGACACGGCGCTCGTTGAAAAGATGGTCGACACCTTTCGAGATCATGCACCGGATATCACGCTTCCGTCGGAGTCGGTCCGGGTGCTCGCGGAGTTGAGTGCGTCGTTTCGACTCGGGCTGATTACCGACGGTCCCGCCGCCACACAGCGGGCCAAGATCAAGGTACTGGGGCTTGTCGAGCGTTCGACGGTTTCGGACTCGTCCAGCCCATGCCGGTGTTCCGATCCACCCGGGCAATCCAAAGAAAAAGCAGGGGTGGTGTTTGACGCGATGATTGTAACCGACGAACTCGGCCCGGGCTTTGGCAAGCCGAACCCGCGGGCGTTCGAACTGATCGCGGCGAAGCTGGCCGTTACGCCTGATGCCTGTGTCTATGTGGCCGACAATCCGGAAAAGGATTTTGTAGCTCCGAATCGGCTCGGATGGTTGACCGTTCGCGTGGTTCGACCCGACGGCGTGTACGCCAACGCGCGATCCGCCAAGGACGGGGATCCGCACGAAACGATCAATGGACTCGATGCGCTTCCGGCACTGCTCAAACCCGGGGAGGTGTGACAATGCCTGTAACACTCAAGTCCAGAGAGCGTCACCCTCGATCCGCCATGGGAACGGGGGGAGGCGAGGGCCAGTGACACAACGGGCGGGCGGTGCCAGATCTCCGGGCACCGGCGCGGGGTCTTGGTCGGAAAACCGGCCGTATTCGGACCCGCTCGCATGTGCTCGGGGCTCGGATAATAGGTACGGCGCGTGCCCATCGGATACTGATGCAATGATCCACCATCCGCGAAAATCGCCATGCTCGGGATAGCCATAGAAGTTGACATCGGTGAAGTCTGACCGTACGCTCCGCCGCTGCTGAATCTGTTTTTTTGCCGGCGGCGCTGTCTCGATGTCCGCGCCGTGTCGCGGACTGGGGGGGGCCCCATTGTCGCGAAAAACCGGGTGCCGGTGTGTTGACGCTCGACCTTGGCGTCAGACGGACACGGTGATGGCGAAACGGTATCCGTGAGGGCGAAAGCCTGGTCATTGAGGGAGTCCCATGCTTCCAGTAAAGAAAATATCGAAGACACGTACACGAACGCGTCGGGCCCACCACGGGTTGAAACCGGTCACTTTGAGCGCCTGCCCGAAATGTGGCAAAGCAAAACGCCCGCACGCCGCTTGCGGCTCCTGTGGGTATGTAAGCGGCAAAGTCATGTTGCGCCGCCACGACGACGAAACCTAGGGCTGCCTGACACATGGGAATAATGGATCCGGACGGCTTCTCCTGGCGACGCGGGTGCCATGGGCAAATCTGTTTGCCTGTGGCCACCCTAGCCCGCACGGACAAGCTGGTGCTTGCCCATGTCGCCCACACAGTTCGACGTGAAGATGCTCCAGGTCGATGGTAACCATGGTGATTCCTAGAGCAAGCTCTGTTTTTGTGTAGCGGTCGAATCACCGTTTCTTCCGGGGAATCGACTTGCTGCGGCGACCCACAATAACAGACAATGCTGTAAATGCGTTCGTCGTTAGGAACCAAGCCAATGAGTCAAACGCTGGCGATCATGCTGTGCGGTACGGGCTCCTATGTGCCGGATGAAGAGCTGACCAATCAGCACTTCGTAGACTATCTGGATACCAGCGACGAATGGATCGTTTCGCGCACGGGCATCCGCGCCCGCCGCCGCGCGGCGCCGGACCAGGCGACGTCCGACCTCGCGGTGCGCGCGGCGAACCGGGCCTTGGAAAACGCCGGGCTCGAACCAGGAGACGTTGACGTGGTCGTTTGTGCTACCGCGACGCCGGACTACCTGTTTCCGTCGACGGCTGCGATCGTTCAAGGGAAGATCGGCGCATCGCGGGCTGCCGCGTTTGACGTGAGTGCGGCTTGCGCTGGTTTCCTGCATGCTACGGCGGTAGCGGCAGGCTTGTTGAAGTCCGGGCTGAAGCAAACGGCGCTGGTCATTGGTGCCGAAACGCTGACACGGTTTGCCGATCCCGAGGACAGGGGAACGGTCATTTTGTTTGGCGACGGTGCCGGTGCCGCGGTGTTTCGGCGGGTTGAAGCAGACACGCCCTCTGATTCCTTCTCGACCATTCTCCATTGCGAGCTGGGATGCGACGGCACGCGTGCGAAAGACATCATGCTTCCCGCGGGTGGTGCCCGACTACCGTTATCGCAGATTGCACTGGACGAGCGTCTCGGTTTTCTCACGATGCGCGGGCGCGAGGTTTACAAGTTTGCCGTGGTCAAGATGCAGGAGCTAATTGATCGGGCGCTTACGTGCAGCGGGCTGTCTGCCTGCGATCTGAAGCTGGTCATCCCGCACCAGTCGAATCTGCGCATCATCGAATCCGTGCGCCATAAGATGAACCTGCCCGCCGAGAAGTTCACCGTCAATATCGATAAATATGGCAATACCTCCGCGGCTTCGGTCATTATGGGATTGGACGAGGCGCGGCGAACCGGGCGGGTTACCTCC
>CAZWWW010000037.1:0-12703 GCA_964637715.1 uncultured Phycisphaeraceae bacterium
TTATCATTTGTTTCGGCGTCATTATTTCCACGCCGATCGTCTCGCGGTTCAAACTGTTCAACGTCATGCTGTTCGGGATTACCATATCCGCGCTGTCGATGTTCGTTCTGGCGATCGATCCGCGCTGGTTCGTCGGTTGGTTTGGTGGAACGATGGCCAACGGGTATGCGGTGATCGCCATCGTGCAAATCGTTTTGTTTTCGTTCGGCGAGATGATCTGGTCGCCGCGCCTGTATGAATACACGGCCGCTATCGCGCCGGCGGGAAGAGAGGCTTCGTATATGGGGCTGTCCTATTTCCCGCAGGTATTCGCCCGACTGCTGGAGGGGCCGCTGGCGGGGGCGATGCTGTCTCGCTATTGCCCGCCGGACATCACCGACCGACTCGGTTCCGTTTCCTATGTGGATAGCCCGCAGATGATGTCACTCATATTGGCCGGGATCGCCGTGTCGTCGCCGATTCTTATCGTACTCTTGCGCGGCGTCATCCAAAAAGAGAGCCACATTGCCAAGGAAACCACAGCGTAGGGGCATCATGCAGGATCGCGGGGCGTTGACAACCGAGCAATCGAATCCGCGGTCGGCGTGGCTCGATCAGTTGTCCGTGGCCGACGCGTTCAACATCATCAACAGCGAAGACGCCACCGTAGCTGGCGCCGTCGCGCAGGAGAAGAAGAACATCTGCCGGGCCATCGAGCTCGTCGTGACGGCGTTTCGATCGGGCGGTCGGTTGATTTACGTCGGCGCGGGAACGAGCGGTCGCCTCGGCGTGCTCGACGCCACGGAATGCCCGCCCACCTTTCTCACGGACCCCGCACAAGTGCAAGGGATTATCGCAGGTGGTGATGAGGCCTTGACCCGGAGCGTTGAGGGGGCGGAAGATAGCGAGCGGGACGGCGCCGGCGCGATCGAAGAACGCCATGTGGGTGGCGACGACGTGGTGTTCGGTATTGCCACCGGCGGTACGACGCCGTTTGTTCACGGCGCACTGCGCCGGGCGCGGGGGTTGGGTGCCGCCACGGTGTTTCTCGCCTGCGTACCACAGGACGAGGTGTCGGACGAAGCGGACGTATCGATTCGCGTGGTGACGGGCCCGGAGGTGTTGACCGGAAGCACGCGTATGAAGGCGGGTACGGCCACGAAAATGGTGCTCAACATGGTGACCACCATCGCCATGGTGCGAACCGGCAAAGTGCTTGGTAATCTCATGGTGGACGTCAACACCGCGTCGAATGCCAAGCTCATCGATCGGGGCGTGCGCATCGTTCAGCGCGTAACGGGGCTGTCGCGCGAGGAGTCGTCGGCGCTGTTGCGGCGGGCCGAGGGTGAGGTAAAACCGGCGCTCGTCATGCACACACGGGGCGTGGATCAGGCGAAGGCCAAGGCGCTGCTCAGGGAAGCGGACGATCAACTGGGGGCGGTGATTTCGACGCAAGAGACCACTGTCCACAAGACAAAGGGGGAATAGCCATGCGACAGTGCAGTCTGTTCAGCGAGTTCGAACCACCGGTGCAACGGCGGCATCTTCGCGGCGACAAGACACGACGCAAATACATGCCGCCCGTTCGTCAACAGGATGCCGCTACGATCCGCGGGAACGAAAGCCGATCAACAACGCGGTCGCGGTGGGGCGGGTTGCGCTGGGGCTTGTGTCTTGTCGCGATCGCACTGGCGCTGCCGGGTTGCCAATCCGCGCGGCGCGGTCCGTGGGCAGGTCGTCGTGTGCGGGGTCCGGTCCGTGCCATCTGGGTGACACGGTGGGACTACAAGACACCGGAATCCATCGCCGCCATCATGGAGAACAGTCACCGGGCGGGGTTCAACACGGTGTTTTTTCAGGTGCGCGGCGACGGGACGACCATGTACCCCTCGAGACTTGAACCCTGGTCCGCGCAGTTCGACGGGCTTGATCCGGGGTTCGACCCGCTTGCAACAGCCTGTAAGGAAGCGCACCGTCGCGGTTTAAGCCTGCACGCCTGGGTCAACGTCATGCCCGGATGGTTCGGTAAGAAACCGCCGAAACACACGAAGCAATTGTACAACGCCCGTCCTGAGTGGTTCTGGTATGACGCTTCCGGTCGCCGTCAGCCGCTTGGTTGGTATTGCAGCCTGAACCCGTGCTATCCCGAGGTACGTCGTTATCTCGTGGACGTGATGCACGAAATCGTCTCGCGCTATCCGGTGGACGGGTTGCACCTTGACTACCTTCGTTTTCCCAACGATCCGACCGACGCCTACCCCGGAGGTCGCGTGCCCGACTATCCACGCGACCCGCGCACCGTGGAGATGTTTCGACGCGCGACGGGTCGAACGCCGGACAGCGCGCCGGCGCAGTGGAGCGCGTGGCGCGCGGAGCAGGTTACGCAGCTCTTGCGTGAGATTCGCAGCATGACCCTGCACACCAACCCGCGTATAAGCCTGACCGCCACGGTCGGCGCGGACCCCGATGCAGCGCTACGAAACCATTTTCAGGATGCGCGGCGGTGGATCGCGGAAGGATTGGTGGATGCCGTGGTTCCGATGAATTACGACGCGGACATGAAGACCTACAGCACGCGGTTGACGTCGTGGACATCAAACGGGTCGGCTGTTCCCGTTATCACCGGCATTATGTTCGACAAACGGAATGAACGCCTGGTCGCCCATCAGGTGAGCAGGGCGGCTTATGTCGGCAAGCACTTTGCAGCGTTCGCCTACCATTCCCTGTTCGAGCGCCTCGATGAAAAAGGACAACCGATCATGGACGCGCAAAGCGCTCAGAGGGCGATGCTGCGGCGCCATGTGATACCCTTCATGCGCGGATTGGCCGACTCCGGCGGGTGACGCGCCGGATTGTTGTGGGCACCATGAGGAACGTTTCGGGATCGAAGTGCGTGGAGCGCGGGGAACCATCTCAAGCGATCGGCATCGACATGGGTGGAACCACGACCCGCGCCGGGATGGTCGTGGGTCGGGATATCGTGGGCCCTGTACGGCGCGTGGCTACATCCGAGCTTGGCTCGTTCCGTGGGCTTATCGAATGGATTGTAGCCACCATGCAGGCGCTGAGCGCGCAGACCGAGGCATCGTCCACCGACGTGCCGGTCGTGAACATCTCCGTACCGGGTCTGCTGGACAAGCGGCGCGAGCGCGTCAGCCATTGCATCAACGTTCCGTGGCTTAATGACCAACCGCTTGAGCGGGCGGTTACCGAAGCGCTTGGTTGCCGCGTGGCGTTGGTGACGGACTCCAACGCAGCGACGTGGGGCGAATACGTAGCGAGGCCAGAACACCCGTCGTCTTTCGCGCACCTGCGTCTTGGCACCGGTGTTGCGTTCGGGTTGGTCGCTGGCGGGGCGCTTGTCGATCTTGATTGCGGGCGCACGCAGCATCTTGAGACGCTCATTGTGGATCACAGCGCCGAAGCGCAGCCCTGCGGGTGCGGTCTGCGCGGATGTTTGGAAACCGTGGCGTCGGGTATCGCGCTTGAACGCTCGGTTCGCGCGTTAGGTCTGGGGCAAAGTCTGCAAGACCTTGCACTTGCCGACAAAAAGGGTGCACGAGAGGCCAACGCCCTGCTCAGTGAAACCGCTCGGCGCATCAGTATGGCCATCAAGAACGTGCGGGCACGCTGGAACCCGGAGGTCGTCACACTGGGCGGCGGCGTCATCGAAACGATCCCCGCTTTACTCGAACGGGTTGTGAACCCACCTGACGAACCAACGCGCCAGGGAACCGCCTCCGGACCAACGAGTGCGTCGATTTCGCCCCCTTTGCTTGGCGACAACGCGGGCGTTGTCGGGGCGGCGCTGCTGGCACAGACGTAGTGCAGCGTCACAACCCATTCTGGGGATCGTTGTGGGTGGCATGGGCAAACTTGTTTGCCCGTGACTGTCCCCTCAGCAACACGGGCAAGCTGCTGCTTGCCCATGCCACTCCAAGAACAAGGTGTGACAAAGCACTAGAGCATTTATCGTTTTCATGTGCCGGTTCTGGAATACCCGAACCGGCATCGAGACCGGGAAGATCGCGCGGGCTGAAGCCCGCGGCTCGGAGCACAAAAACGGGAAATGCTATAGAGCAAGCACCATCGGGATGGGTTGACCAACCGATTCGGTTATCAAACGGGTGGCCCTCTTTGTTACCTGGCGGGTTTTTTTGTTGAGGTGGCGTGGTGGCATTTGCTGTTCCCTTTTTTCCGGAGTGATTTCAGGGAGGAGACAAGCTGCGGTACCATGTAGCTCGCTGAAGGTTATGAACGACGGCACGTTCCGCAAACTCGAGTTTGACAAGATCCGCGAGATGATCGCGGGGTACTGCGCCTGCGCGCTGGGCAAACAGCTTGCCGAATCGATCACCCCCACGACCCGCCCGCCGCTCGTCGAGCAGTGGCTTGCGCAGGTCGGCGAATACGCCCGGGCGGTGGAATCAACGGGAATCGCACCCTTCGGCGGCATCCACGACATAGGCGAGTTCGTCAACGCGTCCGGGTTTCCCGCGCCGCTCGAAGCCGACGCGCTCGCGCTGGTAGCGGAAACACTGGCTGCTACGAGCCCCCTATGCACCTGGTTCGCCACGGTGGGCGCGACCGCACCGTCGCTGGGACGATTGGGACAGCGCGTTGTCGATTTGACGCCGATCGCCGACGTCATCAACGAATCCATTGACCCGCGCGGTCAGGTGCGCGACGTCGCCTCTCCGAAACTCCAATCGATTCGCAGCGCGATCGCGGAAGCGCGAGGACGGATCAAGTCCGTGTTCGATCGCATCCTACGCCAGCAGAGTTTTACGCGGTTGTTGCAGTATGCGGGGACGACGTTTCACAACGACCGCATGGTCCTGCCGCTCAAGTCCGAGCAGCGGGGGCGTATCCAGGGCATCGTACACCGCAGTTCCGACTCGGGCGCGACGCTCTTTGTCGAACCGGCTGAGTCCGTGGAGTTGAACAACCGCATCGTTCGCCTGCGCGACGAAGAAAGCAAGGAGATTACGCACATCCTCAAGGGGTTGACGCAGCGCGTTCATCTGAACGCCGCCGCGATTCTTTCGACCCTTCGCGCGGTGGGCACGCTCGATCTTGTAGCCGCCAAGTATCGCTATATGAAAAAACGCGATTGCGTCTGCCCCACGATTGACACGAAGGGCGTTCTGGACGTTCACGACGTGCGGCATCCGCTGCTCGTGGAGTTGTTCGATGCGGAGGCGAAGGCGGGCGGTCCGGAGCGTGAGGTCGTAGCCAACGACATCCGCCTGGGCGATGACTTTGACATTTTGATGCTGACCGGTCCGAACACCGGCGGCAAGACGGTGGCGATCAAGACCGTCGGTTTGCTGGCGCTGATGACCCAATGCGGCATACCCATTCCCGCCGGTCCGGGCTCGCGTATGCCGGTATACAATAGCGTCTACATCGACGTGGGGGACGAGCAGAGCTTGCAGCAATCACTGAGCACGTTCAGCTCGCACCTCTCGAATCAGCTTGACATTCTCGCGCACAGCGGACCCAAGTCGCTTGTGTTGATCGACGAACTCGGAGCCGGTACCGATCCGGACGAAGGGGCTGCGATTGGTCGATCCATCGTCGCGGAGCTACTGCGGCTCGGTGCCAAAGCCATGGTCACCACTCACTTGTCGGCGCTCAAGGCCGTGGCGTATACGACCGACCGTGTGGACAATGCCAGCGTGGAGTTTGATCCGGTGTCGTTGCGTCCGAGTTTTCGATTGCGTCTGGGTGAGCCCGGCAACAGCAATGCGCTGATTATCGCGAAACGATTGGGGATGTCGGCCCGGTTGGTCACACAAGCGCGGGCGTATCTTGATGACTCATCGCGGGCGCTGAACAACGCCATCGCCGGTACGCTCGAATCGCGCCGCGAAGCGGAGGTGGCCCGCCGGGCGGCGCGCGACGCGGCCATCGAGTCCGAGCGACAGCGCGAAGCTTTTGAACGCAACGGACGTGAACTTGAACGGCAACAGCAGGCGTATGAACGTTGGACCAACTGGGTCAACGCGCTCAAACCCGGCGACGATGTGTTCCTGCGCACGCTGCAACGATCCGCCCGGGTCGTGCGCATGCAGCTTCACAAACAATCCGCCCTGGTGACCACCGGCACGCTCGATATCGAAGTATCGCTGAGCGAGGTCGTGGAACCGATCGACAAATGACAAACACGTCGTCAGGCCGGGTGTCCGGATAGGTGCCACGATCGGCGGGCGGTCATCAGATTGGGATACATGCAGGCGGGAAGGTTTAGTTCTTGATCCGTACTTCGCCTTTGCAGCATTCTCCGTTATCGTGTGTCGCCGCATCGAGTCGATGTGCCGGACGAAACAGTGATTCGACGGTTATGCAACAACGGAGCGAAGTCAGTTATTGTATGGCGACTCGCCCCCTCAATCCTCCTTTTTGATAGGGGACGCCCCCGGACGGAACGCTACGTGAAAACTGACTGTGCTGTAGAGCGTGCTGTGGGATCATGAATCCGGCGTTACCGGGGCGGGAACCCCTCATCTTGTTCGGATGGATGGATCAATCTATGATGATCCGACGAGAACGCGATCGGGGTAGTCCGCGTGGGCGTTCGCACGGATCCCATGGATCCGCTTGCGTATCAAACGGCGATGCTCCGGCATGAGGTTTGCTGCGTGGTGCGGCGGACGCATCGGACGGTGTGGAGTTTCAGGCAATGATGATCGTCGGCGTACCTACGGAAACCAAGACGCACGAATACCGCGTCAGTATGACGCCCGTCGGGGTGGACGAGCTGTCCCGCCGCGGGCACACCGTGCTTGTTCAGAAAGACGCCGGGCTCGGTTCCGGCATCACGAACGACGAGTACGCCGCCGTCGGCGCAACTATCGTGGATACCGCCAAGGAGGTTTTCGACCGGGCGGATATGATTGTTAAGGTGAAAGAACCGCTGCCGCCCGAGCGCAAACTCATGCGCGACGGGCAGGTCATGTTCACCTATTTTCATTTCGCGGCGGATCGTGCGTTGACCGAGGACATGATTAAGACCGGCTCCATTGCGATCGCCTATGAGACGATTACCGACCGCAACAGCCACCTGCCGTTGCTGACGCCCATGAGCGAAGTGGCCGGCAAGATGAGTATTCAGGAGGGGGCGAAGTTTCTTGAACGACCCACGATGGGACGCGGCATTTTGCTCGGCGGTGTGCCCGGAGTCGAACCGGCGCAGGTCGTGATTGTCGGCGGCGGGGTGGTGGGCACGAACGCGGCCAAGGTGGCTGCCGGGCTTGGGGCTACGGTGCACATCATGGACGTCAACATCGATCGACTGCGTTACCTCGATGACGTCATGCCCGCCAACGTGCATACCATCTACAGCGACCGCCTCACCATGCAGAAATATCTTCCGCTTGCTGATCTGGTGATCGGCGCGGTGTTGATCCCCGGGGCGCGGTGCCCGGTGTTGATTCGCAAAGAATGGCTCTCCACCATGAAACCGGGGGCGGTGATCGTCGATGTGGGCGTGGATCAAGGCGGTTGCTGCGAGACGATTCATGCCACCACCCACGACGCGCCCACCTATATCGTGGACAACGTGGTTCATTACGGGGTAGCCAATATGCCCGGGGCGGTGGGCCGAACGTCGACCTTCGCCCTGACCAACGCCACCCTGCCCTACGCGCTGAAACTCGCGGATCAGGGCTATCAGGAAGCGTGCAGCGGCGACAAGGGGCTCGCGGCGGGAATCAACATCGAGCGCGGGCGCGTCACTAACCAACCCGTGGCCGACACCTTCGGTTTGGCGTTTTCATCGTCATCCGTTTCGTGAGGAACACTCAGAAGGGAACAAGCGTATCGGCTCATTAGATGCAAGGAATTGTCGCATCCTTGAATGACATACGCGCCGCCGCCTACAAAAGACGATCCTAAAGCACTAGAATGGATTCAAGGGTGTCGTGGATTCGGCGTGTTTCTCCGACCCGTGTACCGCGTTCGATGTAAACGTCATGAAAAACCTGCTCATCCTGTTCCTGGCCACTGTGGCGATCGTCGCCGGGTATATCGCCGCGACGAGCAAACTGCGTATGTCGCTCGAAGGGATCGAGGGCAAGACCGAACAGGTCGTGCGCGGAGATCTGACCCTCCCGATCAACGCGGTCGGCGAAATCAACCCGGCGCGCCGCGTGGAGATCAAGTCGGAGGCGAGCGGCGAGGTAATTGAGATCGCCCGGCTTGCGGGCGACCGGGTTCGCGCGGGCGACCTGCTGATTCGTCTGCAGAAGGACGACGAACAACGGAACGTAGACCGGGCCCAGCTTGATCTGGACGTGGCGATGGCCCGCATGGAGGACGCGCGGCTGCGGTTTCAGCAATCGAAAACGGCGGATCTCGAAGCCGCGCAGGCGAATGTTACCCAAATCGAGCAGCAGGTGCGCCTCGCTGAATATCGATGGAAAAAAATGGAGCGGTTGCGCGACGACCAGCGAAACGAGGAAGAGGTGCTCCAGGCTGAGACGGCGTACAAGGGATTGCTCGCCCAGCTCGCAGTGACCAAAGCCGATCTTGAACGGGCACGGTTGGCCATCCCACGGGCGGAACAGACGCTCAAACAGGCGCAGGCCACGGCGGATTCGGCACGCACCACGCTGGCGGATGCCCAAAAACGTCTTACCAAAACAGATATCGTTGCCCCGCTGGACGGTATCGTAGGCGCCATCAACACGCAAATCGGTGAAGTCATTCAGGGCGGCAAAACAACGCTCACCGGAGGAACCGTGCTGGCGGTGTTGTTGGATATGGGAAAACTGATCGTGCGCACGGAAGTCGACGAATCGGACATTGGTCGCGTGCTGGCGATCTCACCGCAGTGGGCGCGCCCCGGACACGACGCGGACGTCAGAATGCCCGAGCGTCTCGAAGACGCCGCAGCCGCGTGGTCCCATTTGCCGACCGTTACCGTGGAGTCGTTTCGTGACCAGGAGTTTCAGGGAGTGATCGAGCGGATCTATCCCGAGCCGAGGTCGGTGAGCGGGGTCGTGACCTACCTGGTAGACGTCGTTTTGAGCAGTAACAACCGCGAGGTGCTGCTTCCAGGTATGCGCGCCGACGTGCGGTTCACGTCGGAGCACGTGGCCAATGCCTTGTTGTGCCCCAACGAAGCCATCCGGGAGGGGCCCGCCGGCAAGCTCGGCGTATACATTCCCAAACCCGGCTCGATGCCGCAGGAGCACGAAACCGAGTTCGTCCCGTGTACCTTCGGTTTGGACAACGGCAACTTCTCTGAAGTTCGCGCCGGACTTGATGAAGGCATGAAGGTCTATACGAAGCTTCCGCGCAAGCGGGACAAGGACCGCAAGAGGAGCTAACCGATTCGGGGCGACATGTCGGATTCGTCATCCAGTGAAATCATCATCCGCGCCCGCGGGCTCCGCAAGGAATATCACATGGGGGATTCGGTCGTGCATGCGCTCGACGGTGTCGACCTCGATATTCACACCGGCGAGTTCGTCAGCATCACCGGTGCGTCGGGCAGCGGCAAGAGTACGCTGATGCACATTTTCGGATGCCTGGACCGCCCCACGGCAGGCATTCTGGAGTTCAATGGACAGGACATCAACACGGTATCGGAAAAGCAGCTCGCCGACGTGCGCAACCGGCGCATCGGGTTTGTGTTCCAGACCTTCAACCTCATCAACCGAACGTCCGCTTTGGACAACGTCCTGGTTCCGTTGATGTACACGCGGCGTTCGTTCAGCAAGGCGCCGGCGTGACAAGCGCTCGAGCGGGTCGGGTTGCTCAACCGGGCCAAACACAAACCGAGCGAAATGTCCGGCGGCGAGTGCCAACGTGTGGCCATCGCCCGCGCGATCGTGAACAACCCGGTGTTGATCCTGGCGGACGAGCCGACGGGGAACCTGGATTCGCGCACGTCGGAGCAGATCATGGGCGTGTTTCATCAGTTGCACGCCGACGGCATCACGATCATTCTCGTAACGCACGAACCGGACATAGCGGTGCAGGCGATGCGCACGATCCACATGCGCGACGGGAGAATCGTCGAGGACTATCCGGTTGATGATCGTCATCGCCAAGACGCGCTGGACCGGACCTATGACCGGAACAAAAAGCGGATTGCGGCGGGCGAGCAGACCGGACCCGTGGTCGAGCAGCCACCGGTGCGTTTGATCAGGGAGACGGGAACCGTTTAAGGACGTACTCAGCCATTACCGGCGCGGTATCGCCCGGCCATCGTTTTCGATAGGCAGCACGAATCAATACCGCGCGAAGCGACGACGACCATGTTTCATTTACGAATTCTTCTCACAGCGATACGCGGGCTGCGGCAGAACCTCCTGCGCTCCATGCTGGCGACGCTCGGCGTGATCATCGGCGTCGGTGCGGTTGTTGCGGCTGTTTCCGTGTTGCAAGGGGCCGAGCGCGACATCCTGTCCAATTTCGAGAAGCTCGGCTCGGATCAGGTGCTTGTCTTTAACGGTAGTGAACACCGAAGTCACCGTGTCACGCAAGTGCAGTCTCTTCTGCCGAAGGACGCGCGCGACATCGAGCGTGAAGGGGGCAAGTTGATCCGGGCGACGGCGGCCCAGTATCAAGGGGCCGGTCAGATCAAGTATTTCGAGCGAAACACCGTCGCCAACGTTTTGGGTACGACGCCCGCGTACGCCCACATCAACAACTACAAACCGAGCGACGGTCGCTTCATCAACGACCAGGATCTGGCCGGCAGCAGCATGGTGGCCGTACTCGGTTTTAAGGTCGCCGACGATCTCTTCGGTGCTCTTCCTGCGGTGGGCAAGCACATCAAGATCAACGGAAAGACCTTCACCGTCATCGGCATCATGGAGGAGACCGGCGCGATCGGGTTCATGGAGGTCGACAAGCAGGTAATTATTCCGCTGTCGACGGCCATGAGCCGTATGTTCGGTGCGCGCTATCTAACGATGATGGTGGTTCAGTGCGCCAACACGCGGCGACTACCCGCGTGCATCGACCACGTGAAGAAAACGCTTCGGTCCACGCACCGTGTGCAGGCGGGAACCGGTGACGACTTCACGGTGTTTACGCAGGATCAGTTCAAGCAGCAGTTCGGTCAAATCGCGAGCATCTTCGCGGTCGTGCTCTACAGCATCGCGGGGATTTCGATCGTGGTCGGAGCGATCGGGATTATGAACATCATGCTCGTATCCGTAACCGAGCGTACGCGCGAGATCGGCGTGCGGATCGCCGTCGGAGCACGCCGGTTCGACATTCTCAAGCAATTCCTCGCGGAGGCGAGTATTATCAGCGTGTTCGGCGGCGGGCTCGGCGTCGTGTGCGGCTGGGCGATGGCGAACTTCTTGAGCGAGTTCACGCAGATTCTTCAAACCCACACACCGCGGTCGATCATTTTCATAGCCCTGATTATGGCCGCCGTAGTCGGCATTATCAGCGGCATCTACCCGGCTATCCGCGCCGCGCGACTTGATCCCGTTCAATCGCTGCGGTTTGAATAGAGCAAGCTCTATGATTGTGCAGCGATCGAGTCAACCCGTCATCCGGTGCATCGACTCGATACAGCGATACGCAAAAACGGACAATGCTGATTCATTCGTAGGACCGCAAATCGCTGGAAATACCGGCCCTGGCGGTATCGCCAGAGGGGGTAGTGTCACCGAGAACGGCGTTTCTGCGAGTGGATCAATGCTGCAAAACGTGTTGAGTAGCCAATCGCGCCGAGGAATTGCAAATACGCTGCCCATTCGACGCGATGACTGGCTGTTCGTTGAGAAAGACCTTATCAGCACCATAGCGACTATCTTTTCCCTACCTCCACAGCGGTTGGCGAGCCTGCTTTCGGCTTTCTTCAATAGGTTCCTAACAAAATACTGTGATTGGAGAGTGGAACAGAAATCCGAGACCCTCGGCCGAAAGACTTCCGTCATTAAGCCTCGTTGTCCTATTAAATGTTTGACTTGTCTTCAGGGCCCGATAAAATGGCTATGTTCGCTCAATTGTATCTCAGAGTAGGGCACTTCTGAAAGGAGAGAGACAGATGATGAGTCGACACAAATCTTTGATCGTCGTGTGTGGTCTTGCCGTATTCTGTTTGCCGCACCGCACAACCCTGGCAACGGGGGCAGGAGCCAAATGCAATTCTAAAGCTGATTGCGGGCAGTGTGATGGAAACACGCTGAACCCTGGAGCCATCTGTTCGACAAAGGTTGATTGTATGCTCCAATGTGACGGCAATTCTCTAAACGCTGGTGCCGCTTGCAACACGGATGCTGAATGTCAAAAGCAATGCGACGGCAATTCACCAAACCCGGGAATGAGTTGTACGGATGACACGCAATGCGCTCCGGGGAACTGTATAGGTAGTTGCGATGGTGACTGTGAAGGCGAATGTTTAGGCCCCTGTACAAGAACGGCTAAGTTCGGTGATATTGTTCCCCCGATTGGAGGAGGTGGGCAACCAAACTTCTCAGATATCGTTGCGGTAGTTCAGCGGTTCAGAGGTATGGTGGATGCGCCACCGATTCCGCTTGCCGATCTGTTCCCTTGTGACCCGATCGCCGAGCAATGTATTGGCGACGGAACGGTCGATTTCCAAGACATTAACCAAGCGGTGAATGCCTTTAAAGGAGCGGGCTGTGGGTAGATCAAGTTGGCTTGATAATCGCCAAGTAAGTCGTTGAGACCGTTGCGTTGCTAGTTCCGCGAAGCGCGCATCGTGGGGCAGTTGGACTCACTTGCTTCC